>JBAZBZ010000043.1 GCA_041671145.1 Bacteroidales bacterium
ATTGACTAAAGAGAAATTTAAATTTATATCGCCTACAGATAAGATTGTTAAAAGCAATTTAAGTCAACTAATAAAAAAATGGAATTTGTTACCGCACTAATTGTCACAACTCAGGACGTCTGATTTTTTCATTTTTACCCCAAAAAATGGATTGTTTTTTACCGAATCCCTAAAAAATCCCAGCGAATTCTAACCAGAACATACCAAATCCCCCTTTTTCTCATTTCTTGTTTTTTTTCATTATATTTTTGCAAATGACAAAACAAATTCAAAATTCTTTAATGAATAAATTAACAATGAACAAAAACAATTAAAAATAATAAATTATTAACTTAAAACTAAATTAATCATGAAAACAAAAATTTTGATTTTAACGGCATTTTTTATGATTGCAATCTGTAATTTACTTAAAGCGCAAACACCAAATTACATACCTAAATTTATTACAGGTGGTACAACTAATAGCAATATTTTTCAGGATTTAACAACAGGTAGAATAGGAATAGGAACAATTACGCCAACCTCTATGCTGCATTTATATGGTACTGCTGGCAATACATATCCTTGCATAACTATTGAAAGAAATGATGCACAGCTAACCGGATTTGGTGGCGATTTGCGATTTGTAAGCACTAATACTCCTCATAACTCATCAACTTATTTTGGAAGTGTACTTTTTCAAGGAAAAGTATTGGGTACAGCCTACACAGGTGCTCAAATAACTGCTTTTGCAATGAATCAATGGGACGCTAGTAATCAAAATTCAAGAATTGAATTTATGACAACAAATGGCACAACGCTTAGTACTAAGATGACAATATTACACGATGGCAACGTTGGTATTGGGACAACAACTCCTGTAGCTAAATTGGAAGTGAATGGAGATGTAGCAATAGGTGTTAATTGCAATTACCGAATTACCAGAGCAACTGGTGGAGTAGTTAAAATTCTAGGGATTTCATCAGGAAATACTTTTATTTATAGCCCATGGACTACATCTGGATTGATAAATTTTGCAAATAATAATGGGCAGGAAAAAATGACTATAAATACAGATAATGGTAACGTAGGCATAGGAACAACAAGCCCCCAAACAACTTTATCCGTTAGCTCAGCAAGTGAAGATTTACTTCATCTTTCAAGAACAACTGCTAACGCAGAAGACAATGTTTTTCTTGCTTTTTCTCATAATAACAATACTGCTTCTTTAAATGCGAGAGCAAAAATTGGTTTAAGTGTAAAATCTGGTGGGGCAGGAAGACTTGTTTTTTATACAGGTACTGCTGGTAGTTTAACTGAAAAAATGAGAATAGGTGAAAGTGGCAACGTCGGCATTGGAACTACAAACAACACTGTTGGTGAGCAAACATTTAAACTTGCTGTTAATGGCAGTATAGTATGCAAAGAAGTTAAGGTAGTTACAGATGTTCCGGCTTCGGACTATGTTTTTGAAAAAAATTACAAATTACGTTCATTATCAGAAATCGAAAACTTTGTAAATAAGAACAAACACTTACCAGAAGTACCATCGGCAGAAGAATTTAAAAAGAACGGATACAAAGTTGGCGAAATGGATGATATGTTGCTCAGAAAAATCGAAGAACTTACTCTTTATATGATTGATTTGAAAAAGGAAAATGAAAACCTTAAACAACGAGTTGCTAATATTGAAAATAAATAGTTATTAAACAATATAAAATTATTTAAAATGAAAAAACTAATCTTAACAATCATCATTCTGCTCGCAATAACAGCAGTTAAATCGCAGAATGACTACCAATATTCTTACGATGTTGCGGGCAACAGAACATGTCGTGCAGTAATTGTATTGAGAAATACCCCACCTCCAATTGACAGCACTAAAAATAAAACCGACAGCACCCAATTAGCAAAAGACAATAAAGATAATGAGAAATACGAGAGTGTTTTGGGCGAACAAAAAATTACAGTTTTTCCAAACCCCACAAAAGGCGAATTGAAAATTGATATTACAAACCTGCCATCAGCAACAACCGGATTAATAATAATTACCGACATGCAGGGACGAGTGATTTACGAAAACAAAAATATTACTTCAACAAACATGCTCGATATTTCAAGTACGTCGGCAGGAAATTATGTGCTGAAAATTATTGTTGATAATAAAACAAAGGAATGGGTACTAATGAAGCAATGAGCAATTAACAATTTAGCAATTCAACAATAAAACATAATGACTATTGACCAATGACTAATAACTATAAGAATATGAGAACAATAAAAAAATATTTAATAGCAGCAGTGCTTTTAAATGCAGGCATAATATATTCGCAGCAATCTTGCCCGAATAACCCCTCTTGCAGTTTGAATACACTATTCAACGATGCTACTTATGTAAGAGAAGCAAGGGATGCTGTTTATCTCGAACCAGGTTTTAGTTATAAACCAACAGGAACAAATAATTTAGCTGTAAGGACGAATGAGAATATTGTTTGTCCTACAAATTATATTCAAAATCCATTTACATCAGGAACCAGACCATTTAATACCAACTTACCTGTTGGAGCAACAGCAGGAAACTTTGGTGTAAATTCCGGAGGTACTGCAAATTATAGTATTCCGATTGCTGTTCCACCTGGAATAAATGGTATGCAGCCAAACATAAGTATTAATTATTCCAGCAATTCAGGCACGGGTATAATGGGTTTGAAATGGGGATTGTCTTGTCTTTCGGCAATAAATGTTGTTGGTAAAAATTTATATAATAATAATAAAATTGAAGGAGTGGATTGCAATTCTCCTTCCAATTATGAAATTGACGGCATGAGATTGGTTAATGCAGGAGGAACTGTGTTTAGAAAAGAATTGGAAGATTTTAGTAAAATAGAGGCAATGAGTACTCAGGGACACGGCTATCAGTATTTTAAAGTTACCACAAAAGACGGAATGGTGCTTGAATATGGTAATTCGGCTGATTCAAGAGTATTATTTCAGGGATGTTCAAATACAGTTATGACATGGCTTCTGACCAGAGTTATTGATAAATTTTCAAATTCAGTAGAATATTACTATCATAATAATAGTGCATCTCCGGGCTCGAACCCTGTTGAATGGTGGCTCGAAAGAATTGAATACACAAAAAATACAAATAAAAATCTTGCTCCTGTTAATAAAATTTACTTTTTTTATGAAGCAACAGCAAATATAGATATTAGCTATATAGCGGGTGGAAGCTTTGCTTCAAATAATGTAATTCTTAAAAAAATAAGAACAGAAAGTCAGGGGGTAGTTGTTCACAAATATGAATTTAATTATACCGATAAATCTTCTTTCGATGGAAGCCAGTTGACTTATTCTCGTCTGAATGAAGTTGTGGAATACGGAAGTGATGACAGCAAACTTAACTCAACAATAATAGAATGGGGTATTGATAATGAAGCTTATGATTATGAAGTTCCCTACAACGGTCCGCCTCGTTCTGAAGCTGCAGTAGAAAGATATTCTGCAATTATTGATTATAATAATGATGGCTTTCCCGATATTGTTACCTACAATAGTAATGATGAAAACAATACAATGCAAGTATTATCAAGCGAATTTTCATCAAATAACGGCTCTACATATAAGAGAGCATTTAATTCTGTATTCTCAGATGGAATTGGTCAAAATTCATTTGTATATGCAAGAGAAAGAAATTGTTTTTTATGGCCGAAAGGAGAAGCTCATATTATGTCTAGTATTGGTTCAGGGGTTCCTGATAAATTTATGAGATGGGAATCTTCTTATAAGGGTTTTTTCAATACTAATAATGGCTCAGGAATATCAGAGAGGGAAATAAACGAAAAAACTTTAGACCGTGTTTATGGACCTAGGTTTCCTATATGCAGTACACCTATTTCTTCAAGAGCTTCTTATGATTTGAACGGAGACGGAAAATCGGATATAGTAGAATTAAATAAAACTGTTGTAAGTGAATATGGGCCTAATCAAGGAAAACCAATAAGGTTTTTTGTCAGGGTATTTCTTAATGATAATGGAAGCGGCTTTCAAAAATTAAATCCCGGAAATGGGTACGTAGCATTTGACAGAGATTATCCATCAGTTGATAAACACCAGACATTTATGCAATATGGATATCATGGAGATGAACATGCTGTTTTTCATTATTCAATAAGTGATTACGATGGCGATGGAATAAGTAACGATTTAATAATAATTGCAGAAGAAGGTTGTAATGGTACCAACGGACATCATATTAAATTAAGCTGGTTTCAGTTTAATAAAAATACAAATATGTTTGATAATAAGTTGGAACACGTGGATTTACCAATAGGAATTATTTCACCCTCTGGAATACGAAATACATTGATACAAAGAGTTTCTCCTATTGATTTTGATGGTAACGGTATTACTGAATTATTTATTTCAAGCGGAGGAATAAGTTCTGGCTCATCGGGTTCAGATCCAGATTACAGTTACTTAACGTATAATTATATTTGTAAAATTATAAATGGACAAGTACAATTAACCTCCATTGGAGATTATGGGCCTAAAATAAATGAATATATAATTCCCTCTGATTATAATAACGATGGTAAAACAGATTTTATCGTTTCAACTGTTGATGCATCAGATTATAGTAAAACAGTTAACCATTCTTTCAGAGTGTATTATTCAACAGGCAACCTTTCCTCAGCATTTCTGGAAAATACAACAAATATTCCAATTCCTCAAAATTTGCTTTTGCAAAATTACTTTCATAATGATGGTTCTTCAAGAGATAAACCTCATGGAGATAATGAAGGTGATTATTTTGATTATTCTTATTATTTAGATTTAGGTTATAACATAAGACATTTTGTTACCCCAACTGATGTTGACGGTGATGGAAGAACAGACCTGATTTATTTTGCAGACGACGGTACTTCCGACCAAAACTTTACACTAACGGCTTATCTTTTTAAAGGTTTTGATAATAGCGGAAATCCTATTTATGTTCCTAAAAGTTTTGGACTTATAAGTGGCTATAGCTCCGAGATAGCACAATATGAAGCTATCACCGCCGACTTTAACGGCGACGGAATAGCTGATTTGTTTATACCTGATAAAATAAATTCTGCTTTGCACAGACCTTTTTATTTCAACTCAAGAAAACTCACCAATGGAAGCGATATAATTCTTGTAAGAAATGAAAACTTTGTTAATAAAATCACAAATGGATTTAATAGTAGCATTGAAATTTCATACAAACCGGTAACTTATCAGAACCCCGTGGATGTTACAAATAATGACAATGTTTATACCGAAACTTCTGCCCCAATAACTTCACCGAATATTATTAAATGTGCATTCCCTTTTTATGTTGTTGATAAAGTTTTATCAAATTCAGGAATTAAAGATGGGCAGGATAATTGGATAAAAAATACAACAAAATACTGCTACGAAGATGGAAGAATACATATAAATGGAGGAGGTTTTCTTGGCTTTTCAAAAGTAATTACAAAAACACCTTCTTTAATTTCAAATGATTATTATAGCTTTAAGGAATCAGGACAAATAACCGATGCAAATCATTATATTTTAACATATCTCTCGAAAAACGAAATAACAAAACCCAATAATTCTCTTGTGTCAAGAAAAGAATATTCTTATTTATTTAAAAATTTTGATAAGACAAGGGTTACAACATATAATAGCTATACTAAAACAACCGATTTTCTTACTTCCACTTATTCTGAAAATTTTTTAACATGGGACCAGGATAATGGAAATTTGCTGAACAGCACTGCAAAAAAATATAATTCTTTGTCCGCAACAAATCCCGATTGGCAAGCGCAGGAAATAAATACCTATATTTCGGCAGGTTCATGGTTGCCCAACAAACCAGAAACCACTATTTCAAAATCCACTAAAACCGGAACATCTTGGTATTCGAGAGAAACTGATTATGTGTGGAACGCTACTACCGGTGTACAGGAACAAATAATACAAGACCCCGGAAAACCTAAAAGCATTACAACATCATATTCTTATGATGCAGATTATGGCTTATTGCAAAATGTAAAAATAATCGCATCCGATATTGATACAAGAGAAACTCAACTTTTATATGACGCCACAAAACGCTTTGTAACTAAAACAACTAAAATTTCGACTTCTACTCCTGTTAATATTGTTAATGAAGCGCAATATGACTCAAAAACAGGAAATGTAATTTGGAGCAAAGACGAAAACGGACTTATAACAAGTTTTAAATACGATGGCTTTGGAAGATTATCGGAAACCACGATGCCCAACAATACCAAAGCAGCACAAACATATTCATGGAATTTGGATGGCAACATTATGTACTATGTTGAATCAACTGCCGACAAAACTGCACCGGCAAGGCAATATTACGACATCGCAGGCAGAGTTGTTAAATCGGAAACCAAGGGCTTTAATGATGTATTGGTTACAACAACACAAAAGTACAACGAAAAAGGTCAGCTTGTTGAAACCAACAGCCCCAAAGCCAACACCACAGGAACAATTACAATAAGCTATACATGGGATGATATAGGGCGACCTCAACAAGTGGTATCTCCTTTAAAAAATGTTTCATATACTTATAATTTGCTTACATACACCCAAACCGATATGAGTGTAACTCCCAATCGCTCCAAAATAACTGTAATGGACGCAGCCGGAAACGTAATTAAAGCAAAAGATGAAAAGGGCGAATTATATTACACATACAACGACATGGGAAAAGTTATAAGTATTACCAGCAATATCGGAGTTGTAACCACATTAGAATACGACCCCGATTATGGTTTTCAGAAAAAACTTATTGAACAGAATTACGGAACTACTCAATATGATTATTTTTCTACTGGCGAACTGAAAACACAAACAACACCCAAAGAAATATATAATTTAACTTACGATAAACTTGGCAGATTACTTACTAAAACAGGAACCGATGGTGCATATACTTATGTTTACGACAACGAACCTAATGGCATAGGAAAGATTGGCTATGTAACATGTCCAGGAGCAAGTCCGATAAAAGTAAGTTATAAATACGATGCGCTATCCCGCAATAATCAGGTTAAAGAAGAGATTCCTGCAAAAAGTAAAACCTTTATCACAAATACAGTTTACGACAATTATGGAAGAATTGATAATGTAACTTATCCATCGGTTGTTGACCCGCAGGGATATAAAGTTAATTATTTATACGATAATTACAGCAACCTTAAGGAAGTTAAAGATGCGCAAAACAACCAGACATTATGGAAGCTTAATTCAGTTAATAATATTCTTCAGCCATTATCACAGCAACTAGGTGCCAATAATACTTTGGAAAAAACATACACCGATTATGGATTCTTGTCTTCCGAAAAATATCTTAAAAGTTCCACAATACTCAAGCAAACCGGGTACGATTTTGATATTGCAACAGGAAATCTTAACTGGCGAAAAGATATTTTACGTAACTTTACCGAATCATTTACTTACGATAATATTGACCGCTTGAAAGAAGTTTACAAAAACAGTATAAAAACCCTCGACATGACTTATGCCGACAATGGAAATATTTTGAACAAATCCGATGCTGGCAATTATGTTTATGACCCAACAAAAATAAATGCTGTTACGAAAATTGATAATTGTCCAATATCGCAAATACTGCAAAATGTTACTTATACCAAGTTCGATAAATTAAATGACATTACCGAAGGGCAATATTATTCGAAAATAAATTATGGTCCCGACATAAACAGGAGTTATATGGAAGTAAGCCAAAACAGTTTGTTGCAATACACACGATATTATTTTGGTAATTACGAAATGGAAGACCGAGGCGGACAAATAAAAGAATATTATTATTTAACAGGCGGAGCAGTTTGCATAAAACAAGGCACCACAAATACATTTCACTATATCATGAGCGACCATCTTGGTTCTGTTACCGGCTATCTCGACCAGAACGGCAACAAAGAAGCCGAATACAGCTACGATGCTTGGGGCAGAATGCGAAACCCAAATGATTGGAGTTATACGAGCGTGCCTACATTAAGTATTACACCTCATGGTTTTACAATGCACGAACATTTAAGCGAGTTCAATCTTATAAATATGAACGGTAGAGTTTACGACCCATTAGTAGGCCGCTTCCTCAGCCCCGATATACTTGTACAAGATGCTACCGGCTCACAATGTTACAACCGTTATAGCTATTGTGTGAATAACCCGTTGAAGTTTACGGATCCGAGTGGGTATAAATTTGACTGGCAATGGTTCATTGACCAGAATTTATCAAGTGCTGAACTTCAAGCAAAGTCCGACTCCTATTCAAGAAATATCGATGGAAGTTATAGTAACGAAAAAGAATGTTATGACAGGCAAAGAGAAGCGTTAAACGTAATTATGATGGAATATCAAAAATCTATTGATAGATTTTATTTATTAGGCGGTGGTTCTTATAGCGGAAATCAAAGAGGAATGTGGGTGGATTGTTCATATATATCAAATGATGGCGCGATGACATATGAATCCAATACTGGAATAGGGGGAAGTATTCCGGGTTCATCTGTAATAAGTTGTAAATTTATTCCATTTATAGATTTTAGTAATGTGAAAAGTGAGGAAAAGAGTGGTGGTGGTGGGCAGAAAGGTGGTCAAAATACATTCGGAGATACTTATACTGGTTCTAACAATCCCGTTGGTTATTCTTTACCTCCTTTAAACCATAGAGATGCAATCAGTATGGCGCACGATAAAGGATATGATGCTTTTGGGGCAAAAGGACCTAAATCAGTATTTATAAATGGATATGTTCTTCCTGTTGATTATAGATTTGTTGCTGACCAATACAAACTTGGGCTAAGGCAAATATTTAACGGGCTTACAGCACAAATGGGGACAGGTGGGTACGATTTGCAGCAAGGATTTTATTCAATTATGGCAGGTACTGCTATTGGTGTACCTGCCTTATTCAAAACAACATTCATTAACCCTTACAAAATCCCTTAAATATGTTGAGAATAAAGAATGTTACTATTACCGTGCTATTGTCGATATTCACGACCATAACAGCAAATATTTTAATTGTCTTTGGAATTTTATACCAAGGTTATTTATATCCTTCTTTAACAAGGGTTTTAGCAATTACAAATCTATTCGCTTTTACGCTTTTCTTTGCTAATTATTGGATTAATCTTTTTGGCAAAGAAAAGTTAATTAGAATAAAAGCAGATAGAATGCTTGGCATTATTTATTTTGTTGTACAATGTTTTTTTATTCTCTTTCTGCTCTTCCCTTTGTTGCTTTGGGTTGTGGGATTTTTTGAAATAGGTAAATAAAAAAGAGATAAAAACCCCAGCTGGGTGCTAAATTACCTCGAAGCATATAATCTTGAAATCGGGTTATTGATTAATTTTGGAGAAAATAGTTTAAACTTTAAAATACTAACAAATAAAAAATATAAAATTCCAAAAATCATAGTCAAGACAATTGTTTAACCCTCACCACCAAATAATAATCCCTTTTCCTTGAAAACAATAATCTATAAAGTTCTATTGCAAAAGTTTCAAATCCGTGTAGGAAATAATTTTTAAAATCGCAGTGATTAAAATATATTTTACAGGTTAAATTTTCGATGCTATTTATTGAATCAACTAATTGTTTCAAACCTTTTCTGGAGTGGTAATACCAACCGGCTGGTACGCTTCCCGAAAAATCGGTAGATGAAGATACAACAATATAACTTTCCTTTTTTGCATAAAGATTTATAATATTCAGAATTTCATTTTTAATTTGTTCAACATCTTTAACATTAAGAACCGACAATCCAAAAGCAGTTATAAAATCAAATTTATTTTCAGAGGAAGAAATATTTTTAACATCTGCAACTTCAAATTCAACATTTGGCTTGGCGTTTAAAAGCTTTGCAATATTTATTGCATTTTCTGAAAAATCAATACCTGTAGATTTTTCAAAATATTCGGATAATATATACGTTTTAATTCCCAAGCCACAACCTATGTCAATATAGTTTGGAAACTTTTTAATATCAACTTTAAAATTTGTAAAAATATTATTGAAAATTCTTTTGTATTTTCTTTCTTCAAGATAATATGCAGGCAAAGAAGTGAAGTTTGAATATCGCTTTTCGTATATTTCTTTAACTTCTGTGTGATTATATTTTAAGTCGTTGTTGCTCATTGAGAAAAATTCAAATATAAAACAAAGTTAAAATTTTATTAATATCTTTGAAATTCATAATTTATTTTAAATGGGAATTGTTCAGAGAGATAGTATTAAGATAACGGTACTTTCGTACATTGGTGCGACAATAGGTTATTTCAACAAAATCCTGCTGTTTACAAATTTCCTTACAACCGAACAGGTAGGTCTGGCAAATATTATTATTCCGATGGCTACTATCATTGCGCAACTTTCTGCACTCGGAATGAATAGTACAACACTGCGGTTTTTTCCTTTTTTCAAAACAAAAGATAAAAAACATAATGGTTATTTGTTTTGGGCGGTTACTGTTATTACTTTCGGATTTATAATATTTGCAACGTTATTCCTTCTATTTAAAAATCCTATTATAAATTATTATCAGAAAAATTCTCCGCTTATTTCCGAATATTATCTTTATTTAATTCCCTTGGCATTTGCAATTTTATTTTTCAATCTTTTTGATAATTATCTGAGGTCGTTATTTAAAAATGTTGTTCCTGTATTTGCTTACGAGATATTGCTTAGAGTATTCGTTTCGGTTTCGATAGTGTTGTTTGCATTGAAAATCGTTGACTTCCACCAATTTTTCATAATTTATCTTTTAGCAAACTCTTTGCCGACATTTATTCTTTTGATTTATATAATTTTCCTGAAACAATTTTACTTTAAGCCAATAGTTTCATCGATTTTAAAAAGATTACTGAAAATAATTTTTGTTTACAGTTTATTTTCATTTGTAAACACAATAAGTTATCAGTTTCTCACAATTGTTGATTCGCTTATGGTTGCAGGGATGATAAATCTTAAAGCAACAGGAATATATACAACGGTGCTTTTCATAACAAGTGTAATGATGATACCTTATAAAGCAATTGCAAAAGTATCTGCTCCTATTATTTCCGAATCGTGGAAAAAAAGAGATATGAAAACGATGGCAGATGTTTACAAAAAAACTTCTTCGGTAAATCTTGTAACCGGCGGATTTGTTTTTATTTTATTGTGGGTTAATTTTAATAATATTTTATCTCTTATCCCTTCCGAATATGAAAGCGGAAAATATGTTTTCCTAATTTTAGGATTTGCGAAAATGTGTGATATGTACACCGGAGTGAACGGAACAATTTTATTTACTTCCAGAAATTATCGTTGGGACTTGTTGTTTACTGTAGTTTTAATTTTTCTTACAATATTTTTAAACAAACTTCTTATTCCTATTTATGGCATGGAAGGTGCTGCTATTGCAAGTTTACTTACAATTTTCACTTATAATGCTTTGAGAGTTATTTTTATTCAATTGAAATTCAAAATACATCCTCTTAATTTCAAACATCTTTTGGTTTTAATAATTTGCATTTGTGTTTCATTAATTTCGGGTGAAATAAATTATATGGGAAATCTTATAGTTGATGTAATAGTACGCTCGCTGATATGTACTGTTATTTTTGTTATTCCTGTTTATTATCTGAAAGTGTCGGAAGATATAAATTCTTTTATAATTATTTTTTTAAGTAAGATAAAATTGAAAATTAAAAAATAATTTCTTCAGATTTCTACATCAAACAAAATATTATTTTCTTTCGTCCATTCAATTAATTTAAGATAATACGAAGTAAATCCATTGTACTTTAAATCGGAAAATGCTGTATTATGAAATAAAACCGAGAAGCAAAAATTAAAATTATTTTTCAATTCCTGTAAGAGAATTATTATTTCTTCAAAATGTTTATCCTTGCCATCTTTTAAATAATGCGATAATGTTCCATCCATAAAAAACAATGGAATTTCAATGACTTCTGATTTTCTGCATTCATCAAATCTGAATAAATAAAACGGATTTGCGATGCAATTTCTAAAACCATATTGTTCAGCAAAGCCCAACGAATAATCTTCTTCAATATTTGAAATTTCATGAATTTTACTTGTAATTCGTACATCATACTTCAAAAAATGTTGTCGTACCTTTTTTGCAGGCATTTTGGGAAACAAAGCATTAAATATTCTCAATTGCTTCTGAAATAAATATTCATTGTCAGAAGTATCATAACCGGGATGAAATGCCACAAGCGAACCATTCTCAAATATCTGCTTTGTGCATTTTAATATTTTTGGATTGTTTAATTTATAATTTGCATCTAAAGAATTTTTACTTGAAAGGAAAAAATAAATCGAATTTACATTATGTTTCTTTTCAAGCTCAATGAGATTTCTGAATGCTTCGAAATAACTGTCGTTACAAAGTAAAAATTTATTGAATAAAATATTTATTATTTTATATATTGATTTTAAACCAAAACATTTTAAATAATATGCCGAATCTTCGAGCCAGCCAGAATTTAAACTATCAATATCATGTGTTAAAATTATTTGTGAATTGTTTTTTTTATTTTGAATGTTTATTCCATTTTTTTGCAGTATTTCTTTTAAAATTTCAAAATAAACATTTACAACAGGCAGTTTTACGAAATCAAATTTACATTGCAGCGAATCTTTATATGAAAATCTGTTATGCCTGTCTTTTGTGCTGCTGAGCCATTCCTGCCATCCCGATAAAAATAAAAATGAATTTAAAAATATGTCGAAGGTTATTTTTTCATTGCTTGAATATTCTTCTTTGAAATTTTCGTCGTAAATAAAAACGGGTACAGAAAAGTTTTTCCATTTTATATATTTTGGTTCTGAAGAAAAAATATTTCTAAATGTAATTTCATAATTCCCATAATGCTTGCAATAGATATTTTCTATAGCATTTTCTTCAATATCATTGCAGTTATATAACAACCGGAAATTACATAAAACATAATTTCTTATTTCTGTATATGAAGGAAAATTTATTGCCATATAAAAGTGATTAATTAATCAGTTTTGACAAGTGGATTCATAGCTCTGTAAATGCTGACATTTAATTCATAGCCGATAAGTAATACAAGTGAATTAATATAAACCCAAAGAAGCATAATTATTAATGTCCCGATTGAACCGTATAACGCATTGTATTTGGCAAAATTATTTATATAAAAATTAAAGCCGATATAAGTTAAAACCATTAAAACGGTTACAAACAAAGAACCTATTGAAATTCTTTTCCATTTTATTTTTTTAGCAGGACCAAGATAATATATAAATGAAGTTGAAAAATAACAAAGCATCACAATTATCAGCCATTTTGCAATTATTATAAGATAAAAAATATAATTTCCTTTAAAAAAATCAAATTTGTTTATATATTCAAAAGTCACGGCTGTAAATATTATCAGAGTGATGCCAATAAAAACCAGAACCGATAAAATTATCACAAGCAACATTGCAATTATTCGAGTTTTAAAGCCCGACCTTGTTTCGGCTGTATGATAGCTCTGGTTAAACCCTTCAATCATGGCTTTAATACCATTTGAAGAAACAAACAATGCAAATACAAAACCTAAAGATAAAAGCCCTCCTCTGGGTTGGCTTATTATGTCTTCAATAGTAGTTTTAGCAACCTCGTATGTTTCTGTAGGGATAATAGATTTTAATAATTCCATTAATTGCGGTCGGAAATTTTCTATCGGGATATATGGTACAAGTGTAAATAAAAAAATTATTGCAGGAAAAATGCCTAAAAATAAATTAAATGATATCGAAGAAGCTCTGGTATTTATGTCACCATTCTTTAATCCATCAAAAAATACAATAAATACATCATATAAGGAAATGTTTTTTGTTCCTGAAATTTTTATTTTTTTCAGCAGTTCAATAATGAGTGAAACAGGAAATGTACTTTTGATTTTGTCTTTTAAGTTCATTTTTTATATTAATTTTTATTTTATAGCTTTTAAGCTCATATCAATACTTTTAGCATTATAGGTCAAAGCTCCGATTGAAATAAAATCAACTCCTGTTTCTGCAATTTTCCTTATGTTTTTTTCAGTTATGCCTCCCGATGCTTCGGTTTCATATCTTCCGCTAATAAGTTTTATTGCTTTTTTTAAATTAATAACTGAAAAATTGTCAAGCATTATTCTGTCAACTTTGCCGGTATTTAAAACTTCATTTAGTTCATTAAAATTCCTGACTTCAATCTCAATTTTAAGATTCTTCTTATTTTTTTTTAGATAGCCGTTTACGGCTGTAATTGCTTTTTCCACACCACCGGCAAAATCAATATGATTATCTTTTATAAGTATCATGTCATAAAGTCCCACTCTATGATTAATTCCTCCGCCAATTCTTACAGCCCATTTTTCGGGCATTCTGAAGTTGGGAGTGGTTTTTCTTGTATCAAGAATTTTTGTTTTCAAGCCGTAAAGCAGTTCATTAATTTTAAAAGTGTAAGTTGCAATTCCGCTCATGCGTTGCATGCAGTTTAAAATCAATCGCTCAGTTTTAAGTATATTGCGCGAATTTCCTTCAACAACAAAAACCGCATTACCGGCTTTAACCAATGAACCATCTTTTTTAATAATATTAATTTTTATTTTTTTATCGGTATATTTTAATATTTTTTTTGCCAGTTCAACTCCTGCAACAATGCATGGTTCTTTTACAAGCAGTTGTGCTTTACCTTTTGCTTTTTGCGGTATGCAGGCAATAGAAGTATGGTCGCCGTCACCGATATCTTCTTTTAAGGCAGCGGCAATAAATTTTCTGATACTCATATTTTGAATGTAGGTTATTCTACTTTTGGCTCAAAGCGTAATTGATGTATTAAAAATTTGTCGGAAACTTTTCTTAAAAGATACGTAACACGGAAACTATTTTTACTTGTTTCGAGTTTACCGATTATGTATGGTGAATTATCTTTTGACAAACCTTTATGTATAACAGTAAAACTTTTTGGAGTGTTTTTTGTAAAAAATTCCTTAACAATTATTTCTGCCTGAGCTTTGCTGTAAGTATCTTCATAACCGGGCAGAGTAAGGTCGATGGTGGTATTGAAAAATTTTGCAAGTTCTTTGGAATTGCCTGAGTTTATTGCTTTGGTAATATCATCAGTAGCATCCTGAACACTTGCAAAAAAGCTAAAGCCAAGAAATGATACTAATGAAAGAAATAATATTATTGTAATTTTTTTCATTATCATAATTTTGAATAAAGAAATGCAATAATCAATCCAAAATAACCGAAACAAATATATAAAATCATTTTTTCATAAAAGCAAATAAATCTTATTAATCTTATTAAAATTTGAATTCCAAAAAAAAATTATTATTTTTGTATTTATTTTTAGTATTTATTCATAAAGTCAAGAGTTTGGTTTAGAATGTCCGAGTTCGAGGCTTTCGAAGTTTTACAAATCAGGAGTATACTGACGACGTATTTGACTGATTTGTAAAACGAGAGTAACGAAGAAATCGGGTATTCTAAACAAACTATAATTAAAAGCGGAAGTAGCTCAGTTGGTAGAGCACGACCTTGCCAAGGTCGGGGTCGCGGGTCCGAGTCCCGTCTTCCGCTCAGTTTTATTAAATAAAGTTCTTTAAATATCTTTATACTTTAAACTATTTACTGCCCAGGTGGTGGAACTGGTAGACACGCAGGACTTAAAATCCTGTGACTGCTAAAGTCGTGTGGGTTCAACTCCCACCCCGGGTACAATAACAAAAAAAACCGAACATTTTAAATGTCCGGTTTTTTTAATAGAATTCCTTGATTTATTACTTCGCAGAAATCAGTTCAGAAGAAGATGCCATTTTCTTGTAAACATTAAATCGCCATTTTGCTGCTGCTGCTGCTGCTTTGAATAATTCTTCCGCTTCTTTAGGAAACATTTTTTTCAAAGATGTAAATCTAACTTCTGAATTCAAGAAGTTCTGGAAATTTTCCCACTTTGGTTCTTTTGAGTCAAGTTGGAAAGGATTCTTGCCTTCTTTTTCGAGAAGAGGATTATATCTATATAAATGCCAGTAACCGCTTTCCACTGCCTGATTGCCCTGCTCCTGCGATTTTGACATACCTGCTCTTAATCCATGATTTATACATGGTGAATAAGCAATAATTAACGAAGGTCCCGGAAATGCTTCAGCTTCTCTGATAGCTTTCAGGTATTGATTTTGACTTGCGCCTGAGCATACCTGTGCTACATAAACATAGCCGTAAGAAACTCCCATCATACCTAAATCTTTTTTCCTTATTGTTTTTCCTGAAGCTGCAAATTTAGCAACAGCAGCAATAGGAGTTGATTTAGATGCTTGTCCTCCTGTATTTGAATAAACTTCGGTATCAAGAACGAGCAAGTTAATATCTTCGCCGCTGGCAATAACATGGTCTAAACCACCGTAGCCAATATCATAAGCCCATCCGTCGCCGCCAAATGCCCAAACAGATTTTTTAACAAGATATTGTTTCAAATCAAGTATTTGTTTTGCGAGCGGACTTGATTCTTTTTGAAGTAATGCAAGAACTTTTGCAGATGCTACTTTTGATTTGTCTCCGTCAAGTTTTGTATCGAGCCATTCTTTGAATGCTTGTTTTGTTTCGGGGGAAATATTGCTGTCCATGGCTTCATTCATCAACCTTTCAATTCTTTCTCTGATTTTTCTGTTACCAAGTGCAATACCAAGTCCGAATTCTGCATTATCTTCAAACAATGAATTTGCCCAAGCAACACCTTTACCTTCTTTATTAAAAGAATAAGGTGTACAAGGAGCAGTGCCTCCATAAATTGAAGAACAGCCGGTAGCATTTGCAACAATCATTCTGTCACCGAACAACTGAGTTATGAGTTTAGGATATGGCGTTTCTCCACAGCCGGCGCAGGCACCAGAAAACTCAAACAATGGTTGAGCAAACTGGCTGTTTTTAACGGATTGTGATTTTGGTACTATTGTATCTTTATATGTAACATTCTTTTCAAAATATTCCCATCTCTTTACTTCTTCCATTTGAGTTCCGAGAGGTTTCATAATTAATGCTTTTTCTTTTGAAGGACATGTGTCAACACAGTTTCCACAACCTGTACAATCAAGAGCACTCACCTGAATCCTGAATTGGTATTCACTGAGGTCCTTAGGAATACCTTTTAATGTTACCGTTCCGGCAGGAGCATTTTTCAACTCCTGTTCATTCAATAAAAACGGGCGAATAACAGCGTGAGGGCAAACAAAAGCACATTGATTACATTGAATACATTTATCAGGTTGCCATTCAGGAATGTTAATTGCAATTCCTCTTTTTTCAAATCTTGTTGTACCTGCAGGGAAAGTTCCGTCTTCTGCACCAACGAATGTACTAACAGGCAAATCATCTCCTCTTTGAGCGTTAATAACATCAACAACATTTTTAATATAATCAGGAATATCTCTATCGTCTTTTTGTTTTTTTACTTCAATATTTTTCCATTCAGCAGGAACTTTTATTTCTGTTACATCTGCACCTTTATCAACTGAAGCAAAATTCATTTTTACGATTTCTTCACCTTTTCTGCCATAAGTTTTTTCAATTGCTTTTTTCATTTCCTTAATTGCAACGTCAAATGGAATTACATTTGAAACTTTGAAAAATGCTGTTTGCATTATGGTATTTGTTCTGTTGCCAAGACCAATTTCTTCGGCAATTTTTGTGGCATTTATTGTATAAAATTTTATTTCGTTTTCTGCCAGATATTTCTTCATCTGGTCGGGAAGTCGTTTCTTTGTTTCTTCAACATCCCAAATACTATTGAAAAGGAAAGAACCACCTTTTTTCAAACCTTTTAACATATCATATTTATTGAGATATGAAGGAACGTGACATGCAACAAAATCGGGAGTTCCAACAAGATAAGGCGCTCTGATAGGTTTGTCGCCAAATCGTAAGTGAGAAACAGTTATGCCACCTGATTTTTTTGAATCATAAGCAAAATATGCCTGAGCATATTTATCGGTTGAATTACCTATAATTTTAATTGAATTTTTATTTGCACCAACAGTACCATCGGCACCTAAACCATAGAATTTTGCTTCATAAGTTCCTTTTTGTGTAACACTTATTTCGGGTAATAAAGGAAGTGATGTAAACGTAACATCATCAACAATACCAACTGTAAATTGATTTTTAGGTTCTTTTTGTTTAAGGTTATCGAATACGCTCACAATCATTGCAGGAGTGGTATCTTTGGAACTTAATCCATATCTGCCGCCAATTATCAACGGTTTATTTTGTTTTTCATAAAATGCATTTCTTATATCAAGATATAAAGGTTCTCCGTTTGCGCCTGCTTCTTTAGTTCTGTCAAGCACACAAATTCTCTTTACTGATTTAGGAAGAACATTAAAGAAATATTTTTCAGAGAAAGGACGATATAAATGAACAGAAATTAATCCTATTTTTTCTCCCTTGGTTCTCAAATAATCAATAACTTCTTTTGTGGTTTCGGTAATTGAACCCATTGCAATTACAATATTTTCGGCATCAGGAGCACCATAATAAGTGAACGGATGATATTCTCTGCCTGTCATTTTTGTAATTTCTTTCATGTATCCTTCAACTATATCGGGAACTGCATCGTAAAATTTGTTACATGCTTCGCGTGCCTGAAAATAAATGTCGGGATTTTGTGCCGTTCCTCTTGTAACGGGATGTTCGGGACTTAAAGCTCGGTCTCTGAATTCCTGCAGGGCTTTATAATCAAGTAATTTAGCCATATCCTGTGTTTCGGGATATTCAACTTTCTGGATTTCATGAGATGTTCTGAAGCCATCGAAAAAGTGCAGAAAAGGAACCCGCGATTTAATTGCAGCGAGATGTGCAATAGCGGATATGTCCATTATTTCCTGAACGCTACCTGTAGCAAGCAATGCGACTCCGGTTTGTCGTGTACTCATAACATCGGAATGGTCGCCGAATATTGATAACGCTTGAATAGCAACACTTCTTGCAGAAACATGAAAAACACCTGGCAATAATTCCCCAGATATTTTGAACATATTTGGTATCATCAGTAATAAACCCTGTGAAGCGGTGAATGTTGAAGTTAATGCACCGGCTTGTAATGAACCATGAACTGCGCCAGCAGCTCCGGCTTCCGATTGCATTTCAATAACTTTTACGGTTTCTCCGAAAATATTTTTTCTGCCTGCAGCAGCCCATTCATCAATATTTTCAGCCATGTTCGATGAGGGAGTGATAGGATAAATTGCAGCTACTTCACTGAACATATATGCAATATGAGCAGCAGCATAGTTCCCGTCACATGTAATGAATTTTTTTTTGTCTTCCATATTATTTATTAAATTTAATTATTAAAAATACGTTGATTTTATATGTATTTCCTTAATATAAGGATAGCAAGTTGCGAATTTAATAACTTAATATTTAAAATCCAATATTTTTTTACTCGGTTTTATTCGTACTGATGTTATGGGTAAAACATTTAGAAGTTGAAAAAATATTATTATTTTTTTAGATTTAAACCAAAAAAAATAGTTATTTCGCATTTCGTTTTAAATAAAACTATTCATAAAACAATATATTTAAAGTAAAATATTCTAAAAAATATTAGTAAGAAATATGATGTATGAGGAATTTAGTGTTTACTAAAATAAAATTATTGTTAAATTGTTATATGTAAATTATAAGTAACACATATAAAATGATTAAACAACAATTAAACAATTTAGCAGTTTATAACATATATTATAAAGATTATGAATAATCGTAATATTCAAAGATAAATTATAACCAAAATTTATAAATTATGTCTTTAAAGCAAAAAACTCTTGATTTACAAAAACGAATGGCTTCTGCAGTAATGGGTGGAGGAGAGAAAGCTATAGAAAAGCAGGTTGCAATGGGAAAACTACCTGCAAGAGAACGTATAAAAGCAATTTTAGATTCGGATACTTTTCATGAATACGACCTTTTTGTTGCACATCAGGCAAGGGGGTTCGACATGGAAAAGAAAAGCTTGAATGCCGATGGTGTTATCACAGGTACAGGTAAAATAATGAAACATCCTGTTTGTATTTTTGCTCAGGATTTCACAGTTGCCGGAGGTTCCCTTGGATTGGCACATGCAAGAAAAATCACAAAAATAATGGACCATGCCATGACACTTTGCGTTCCTATAATAGGTATAAATGATTCAGGTGGAGCAAGAATACAAGAAGGAGTTAATTCTTTAGCGGGTTATGGTGAAATTTTTTATCGAAACACATTAGCTTCCGGAGTTATTCCACAAATATCTGTTATTCTTGGTCCTTGTGCCGGTGGTGCAGTATATTCTCCGGCATTAACAGATTTTGTTTTTGTTGTAGAAAAAGTTTCTAAAATGTTTATTACCGGACCGGAAGTTATTAAGACCGTTTTGGGTGAAGAAATTTCCATGGAAGAACTTGGCGGTGCAAAAGTTCATGCGGAAATTACAGGTAACGCACATTTCTATGCAACCTCCGAACAGGAATGTTTTGAGCAAATTAAAAAACTTGTTACTTTCATTCCTTTTAATAACAAGAAAAAAGCAGATGCTTATCCTCCAAAACCCCCGAAAACAAAATATGTTCTGGAAGAAATTATGCCTGCTGATGCTTCACAGCCCTACGATATGAGAGATATTATTAAATGTGTTGTTGATGATTCCGATTTTTTTGAAATTCAAAAACACTGGGCAGGCAATATAGTAATAGGTTTTGCCCGACTGAACGGTGAAACAGTTGGTTTTGTTGCAAATCAACCTCTTGTTTTGGCAGGAGTACTTGATGTTGACTCATCCGACAAAGCCGCAAGATTTATTCGTTTCTGCGATTCTTTCAATATTCCTTTAGTTACATTTGTCGATTTACCAGGATATCTACCGGGGATTGACCAGGAACATGCAGGAGTCATACGACATGGAGCAAAAATGCTTTATTCATATAGCGAGGCAACTGTGCCAAAAGTAACAATCATTCTTCGCAAAGCTTATGGTGGTGGTTATATAGCAATGAATTCCCGCCATCTTGGTGCAGATTTTGTTTTTGCATGGCCATCTGCTGAAATTGCAGTTATGGGACCGGAAGGTGCAGCAAATATTATTTTCAGAAACGAAATAACAAGTGCTGAAAATCCTGACCAGATAAGAAAAGATAAAGTTGAAGAATATAAGGAAAAATTTGCAAATCCTTATGTTGCTGCTGCTTATGGATATATAGATGCAGTAATTGAACCAAATGAATCAAGGAGTTATTTAATTCATGCCCTTGAAATTTCAAAAAATAAATCAGAATCAAGACCTACTAAAAAACATGGTATTCCCCCATTTTAATTTTAGTACTAAAAGTTATTAAAATACATACATTTAAAAGATACTGGTTAGTTACTTAATTTTTATTATGGAAGAGTTAAAAGAATTTAATAATAATGGAAGCGGCAATAAATACATCAATTTAACTGTCGAATATGGTAGTTTTAAAACATTACCAAACAGAAAATTTCAGCTCCGCAAACCCTATAAAAAAAGAGATTTTAAAAAAATAACTGCTTTTATCCCCGGGAAAATACTTAGTGTTGCTGTACAAAAAGGTGATAGGGTTACTCACGAAACATGTCTTGTTATTTTGGAAGCAATGAAAATGAAAAATAAATTATTTCCTTCTGTTGATGGAATTGTTAAAGATGTATATGTTAAAGTTGGGGATATGGTAAAAAAAGACATGGTGCTTGTGGAATTGGAATAATGATTTTTTTAGAAACACCCTTTATTTAACAATATAAGTTCCTCCAAATTTCTTAATTTTTAATTTCTTGTTTCTATTCTTGGATTTCGACTTTATAGATTTACGTTTTCTGAGTTTTCGCGTACTTCTGGCTCTTTTCTTAATAGAGTGTTTTGTGAATAGCCTACCATGTTTTATATGCTTTTTTAATATTCTATGTGAACCACATCCCGAAAAAACAATATCTCCGGTAAAAGCAAATAAAAATATAAGAAGATAAATAAAATACTTTTTCATTGAAGTTAGTTTTATTCTATTTTTGTTTCAAAATTAGCATTTTTATTTAAACGAAATGTATAATTTAAAGTTTCAAAATTAATTTAAAACAATAAGCAAAGAAAAATTATTTTTTAATAAAAAACAAAGATAAAGGTATTTTTTTTAAATATAAGTAATTTAATATGTTAGTTAAAACATACGGAAGTGCGATTTACGGCGTGAATGCATCTACAATTACCGTTGAGGTTAATGTTGACCAGGGAATAAATTTTTTTCTTGTAGGGTTACCCGATAGTGCCGTTAAAGAAAGTCATCAACGCATAGAAGCAGCACTGAAGAACGTTGGGTATAAGATTCCAGGAAAAAAAATTGTTATTAACATGGCACCAGCCGATATAAAAAAAGAAGGTTCGGCTTATGATTTAACAATTGCAACAGGAATTCTTGCTGCTTCGGAATATATTAGTGCCGAAAAAATCGGTGATTATATTATTATGGGTGAAATTTCTTTAGACGGCGGATTACAACCTATCAAAGGAGCATTACCAATTGCAATTGAGGCAAAAAAAGCAGGATTTAAAGGATTTATACTACCCGAACAAAATGTCAAAGAAGCAGCAATTGTTGATGGTTTGGAAGTTTATGGTGTGAAAAATATAATAGAAGTTATAGATTTTTTCAATAATAAAATTTCTCTCGAACCAACATACATTGATACAAAAGAAGAATTTTATAAAAAATTAAATAACTATGAATTCGATTTTGCCGACGTAAAAGGGCAAGAAAATATTAAAAGAGCTTTGGAAATTGCTGCTGCCGGTGGTCATAACATAATTCTTATTGGTCCTCCGGGGGCAGGAAAAACAATGCTTGCAAAACGCCTGCCTTCAATATTGCCGCCTTTGAGTATTAATGAATCGCTTGAAACTACAAAAATTCATTCTGTTGCCGGAAAAGTTGCAAAAGATATTTCTATTATCACGGTAAGACCTTTCAGAGCACCTCATCATACAATAAGTGATGTGGCTTTGGTTGGTGGAGGCAGCTTTCCTCAACCAGGCGAAATTTCATTAGCACATAACGGAGTTTTATTTCTTGATGAATTACCCGAATTTAAAAGAACAGTTCTCGAAGTGATGCGTCAGCCGCTCGAAGACAGAGTTGTAACAATATCAAGGTCGAAATTTACCGTTGAATATCCTGCGAGTTTTATGCTTGTGGCTTCGATGAATCCATGCCCTTGCGGGTTTTATAACCATCCCGAAAAAGATTGTGTTTGTGCTGCCGGCGTTGTTCAAAAATATTTAAACAGAATTTCGGGACCGCTATTAGATAGGATAGACATTCATATTGAAGTTACTCCTGTTCCTTTCCGTGAGCTTTCAAGTGTTCAGCCATCTGAAAAAAGTGAATCGGTAAGAGAAAGAGTTATTAAAGCAAGAAATATTCAGCAGGCAAGATATAAAGAAACAATAGGAATTCATTGCAACGCACAAATAACTTCAAAGCTTCTCAAAACTCATTGCCAAATCGACGATGCAGGAATGAATATTTTAAAAACGGCAATGGACAAGCTCGGTTTATCTGCAAGAGCTTACGACCGCATTTTAAAAGTTTCTCGTACAATAGCCGATTTAAGCGAAAGCGAAAATATAAAAACCGAACATCTCGCTGAAGCAATTCATTACAGGAGTTTGGATAGGGATAGTTGGGCGGGATAAAATAATTTGCTGTTAAATAATCCTCTGTTAATGGAACTGAAGCATTTTAAAAAAATTTATGTTGAAATTACTAACGTATGTAACCTTCGTTGCAGCTTTTGTTCTGCCTGTAACAGAGATCCAGGATTTATGCCGTTAACATTATTTGCTGAGGTTATAAAAAAAATACATAAGCATACCAACTATATTTGCCTGCATGTAAAGGGCGAACCTTTACTTCATCCGCAATTAATCGACATGCTCGACATATGTCACGAGTATAAACTACGTGTGGCTTTGGTTACCAATGGCATCCTTCTATCCGATAAGAGTGAGATGTTACTGTCGAAATCTGCACTACGACAAATAAATATATCATTACACTGTTATCCGGAAATACAAAATTCTGAAAATAAAAACAACTACATCAAAGAAGTAATAGCGTTTACAAAAAAAGCTGTTTTGCAATCTGACAAAACGATTTCGCTGCGATTCTGGAATGTTAAAAACGAAAATCAAAACAATTATCAAGACAATCAGACAATTCTTTATGAAATAGAAAAAGCATTTGCTCCCGGGTTAGATTTGATGCATAAAATAGAACCGCGAAAGGGTTTGAAACTGCATGAAAGATTATACATTAATTCCGATTACGAATTTTCATGGCCCAATCTTACCGACAATTATGATGAACCTAAAGGTACATGTTATGGTCTGCGTTATCAAATAGCAATTTTATACAACGGAACAGTTTCGCCATGCTGCCTCGATGCCGAAGGAATTATAAATCTCGGAAATATTAAGAATAATGAAATACAGCAGATTTTTAACTCAGACAAAGCACAAAAAATATATAATGGATTTTTAAACAATACCCGCATTGAAACACTATGCCGCAAATGCCGGTTTATTGAAAAATTTAACTGATAAAATTGTTTTTTTTATTTAAAAAATAGTATTGTAACACCTTTAAATAAATGGCTTACGACCGCATTTTAAAAGTATCGCGCACAATAGCCGATTTAAGCAAAAACGAAAATATAAAAACGGAACTCCTCACGGAAGCTATTCATTATAAGAGATTGTTGGGCGGAATAAGATTTTAATTTGTTAAAAATTCTTAAAAATCTATCCGTTTCAGTTAAAATTGAGTAAAACAAATGTTTTTGTTTCTACATATCTTTATTTTTGTGATGCTTAGCAATCCTAATAAATCTAATATTCATAAGATGCGGTTATTATTTATAATATTATTTTTCTTTAATTATTTATATGTTTCAATTGCTCAAACTAGATATGTTGAGTTAGGCAGAGCTACATATTATTCTGATAAATTTGAAGGCAGAAAAACTACAAGCGGTGAAAGATATTTTAAAACAAAATATTCGGCTGCTCATCCCAAAATGGCATTAGGAACTTATGTGAGAGTAACTAATTTAAAAAATAATAAATCTGTTATAGTAAAAGTAAATGACAGATGTGCAATAAGAAAAACAAGAATAATCGACCTTTCTAAAGTTGCTGCCCGCAAACTTGATATGTTAAAACATGGCGTATGCAGTGTTAAAATAGAAAAAATTGATACTTTCATAAAAGACAGTTCAAAATATTTTATTCGTGTTGCAACGTGCAAAACCAACAATGGCGCTTTACAAACAATAAAAACTTTTTTACCCGAACATCAGAAAAATTCTATAATAATTAAGGCACAAAGAGGCAGTCAGAGTTTTTTCAAAGTTCTGATAGGCCCTTTCTTAAGCGAGGAAGAAGCTGACAAACATTTAAAATCATTAATAAGAAGATACAGGAGTTCGTACATTATAAGAGTATGATAAACTCAAATTAAAAAATATTTATTTTCTGAAGAAAAATTAATATCGAAACTATTTAATGCCAAAAAACTTAAGAACCAACCAAAATACCGAAACAGCAGTACTTATCGGAGTTATTTCAGGAAAACAAAATGAACAGGAAGTTAAAGATTATCTCGACGAACTCTCATTTCTTACCGAAACAGCAGGCGGAATTCCGTTGAAAAGATTTGTTCAGAAACTTGAACATTTCGAACCGCGAACTTTTATAGGTTCGGGAAAACTCAACGAAATAAAAAAATTTGTAAACGACAATAGTGTTGACATGGCTATTTTCGATGATGACCTTTCGCCATCGCAAATGAGGAATATTGAAGATATTTTAAAATGCCGCGTTTTAGACAGAACTAATCTGATATTGGATATTTTTGCAAAAAGAGCAAAAACAGCTTATGCAAAAACTCAGGTTGAACTTGCACAATACCAGTATTTGCTTACTCGTCTGGCAGGAATGTGGACACATCTTTCAAAACAAAAAGGAGGTATAGGATTGAGAGGTCCAGGCGAAAAAGAAATTGAAACTGACCGCCGCATTATCCGCGATAGAATTACTTTGCTGAAAGAGAAACTGAAAGCTATTGACAAACAACA
>JBAZBZ010000044.1 GCA_041671145.1 Bacteroidales bacterium
AAATCAGAGCACAAAAAAAAATATCACGGGAATTTCCGATAAAGACGGCAAGTTTTCAATTCTGATTCCAAAAGGATATAAATATAATGTAAAAATAAAAAGTTTTACTGATAATAAGGAATATGATGTAATTGAAATTCCTTCAAAAGACGGAGGACTTATTACTACAACTTTGACTTTAAAATTCGACCCTCCTAAAACTTTTGTTTTAAACAATGTTTTATTTGATTTTGCAAAAGCAACACTTAAAAAAGAATCATTTAAAACATTAGATGATTTGCTTGAACTCTTGAAAATAAAAAATACTATGGTGATTGAAATTGATGGACATACTGACAATGTTGGCAATCCCGAATCCAATATGAAACTATCGCAGGAGCGGGCAAACTCGGTGAGAGATTATTTAATTAAAAACGGAATACCCGCAAAAAGAGTTACGGCAAAAGGATACGGCGACACTCAACCTGTTGACGATAATGCCACCGATGAAGGACGACAAAAAAACAGAAGAACAGAAGTGAATGTTTTAAGTGAATAAAAGTTTAAACTGCAACTACTGATTTCTTCTTGTAGGTTGCCAAATTCCTGATTTTATTCCTCCTGCATATTTAAAAAAACCAAGCATTAATGCGAGATTCATAAAATAAAAATGTGTAATAAAACGAAATGCAGCGATGTGTATTTTTGTTTTCTTCAGAAGAAAATCAAATAATGGAATTATTATTAACAGAAATTGGAGAACAAAAGTTATTTTGAAAAATGTATTCACCGATACGAGAAATGAATTGCTGATAAACGCAAATATCAGTAAAAAAGGAACAAACCATCGTATTATTTTGTGTGAAATAAAACAAAAAGATAAACCTGCAATGTGCGAAAATATGAGATATTTAAAATGTATAAGATTTTGAAAGTTCCCTGCAGCTATTCTCTTTTTTCTCCTTATTTCTTCATTCAAATCATTTGACACATCTTCGTGGACAATTGATGCCATTTCATTTATAGCTTTCTTTCCTTTTTCAAGAATTTTCATGTTTATATAAAAATCGTCAACAAGATTATTTTCGGGAACAGGACAGAACAGATTTTTTCTTAACGCAAAACATCCGCCGAATGGTCCCATCATCGTTCCCCAAATCAAACTTTCTTTGTTTTTAATACTTACTTCAATATTTATATATGTTTTTTCCTGAAGTGAAATGCCTTCTTTTTTCAGATTGCATTTTTTCATGTTCGTATCCACCAAACCTATTTCCTGATTTTTGAAATGTTTAATCATTTCAAAAATTGTTTCTTTTTCAAAAAAAACATTTGCATCAGTAAGAATTAAAACTTCACCGCTTGCATGCTCAACAAGCTCGTTGACAACAATTGATTTCCCCCTGCGTTTAGGAAATTCAAGAAAAATAACCTGTTTGGATACCTGTGTAATGCCTTTCACTATTTTATTAGTATCATCGGTTGAAGCATCGGAACCAATGATTACCTGAATTTTTTCCTGCGGATAAGTTGTGTTAAATGTTGTTTTAATTTTTTCTTCAATAACTTTTTCTTCGTTAAATGCTGAAATAATTATTGAAACAAGAGGTAATTCGTCGTCATTATTATAAATAACTGAATTCGGCTTTCGGTTTATTGAAAGTAATATTAATATGAATGGGAAAATCAGATATGAATATAATATTAGAAAAACTGATATGCCGAAAATAATAATCATTCAGTGAAAATTTATTTACAAATTTAATTATTTTTTTATAATTTATTTTTTATAATTTTAACAAGATTAAAAAAAACAAATAATTATGGTAAACGAACAACTGATAAATCCTAAAAGTATTGTAATAATAGGTGGTTCAAATGACATTTCCAAACCCGGAGGTAAGGTATTAAAAAATATTATTGACGGGAAATTCAAAGGTGACTTGTATGTTGTAAATCCTAAAGAAAATAATGTACAAGGTTTGAATTGCTATAAAAATACATCTGAGCTTCCTGACGTTGATTTGGCAATTATTGCAGTTGGTTGCAAATTCATTCCCGATATGGTTGAGCATCTTGCAAAAAATAAAAATACAAAAGCTTATATCATTCTCTCCGCTGGATTTAGTGAAGAAAACGAAGAAGGAAGATTGCTTGAAGAAAAAATTGTTAAAACAATAAATAGTGTTGGTGGATGTTTAATAGGTCCTAATTGCATTGGCTTTTTAAATTCCAATTACAACGGAGTTTTCACTACTCCAATTCCAAAACTTTCTCCAAAAGGTTGTGATTTTATTTCCGGTTCGGGTGCTACTGCTGTATTTATTATGGAAGCGGGTATTCCAAAAGGGTTAAGCTTTGCAAGTGTTTATTCTGTCGGAAATAGTTCACAAATGGGAGTTGAAGAAATTTTAAAATACCTTGATGAAAGCTTTGATACCGCAACAAGTTCGAAAGTAAAGTTGTTATATATCGAAACTATTAAAAAGCCCGATATGCTTTTAAAACACGCATCGTCATTGGTTCGCAAAGGATGCAGAATTGCGGCAATAAAAGCGGGCTCGTCGGAAGCAGGCAGCAGGGCGGCATCTTCGCATACCGGGGCTTTGGCAAGTTCCGATGTTGCGGTTGATGCTTTGTTCAGAAAAGCAGGAATAGTAAGATGTTATGGCAGAGATGAACTTACTACGGTAGCATCTTTATTTATGCATAAAGAACTTCAAGGGAAAAACATTGCAATAATAACTCATGCAGGCGGACCGGCAGTTATGCTTACAGATGCTCTTTCAAACGGAGGATTGGAAATTCCGCATATCGAAGGTAAAGATGCAAGTGAACTTTTAACAAAATTAAGTCCTGGTTCATCGGTTGCAAACCCCATTGATTTTCTGGCAACGGGAAACGCCGAACAATTGGGAACTATAATTGATTATGTTGAAAATAAATTCAGCAATATTGATGCAATGGTTGTTATTTTCGGTAGTCCAGGGTTGTTTGAAGTTTATGATGTTTACAAAGTTTTGCTTGACAAAATGCGAACTTGTAAAAAGCCGATATATCCCGTACTTCCTTCAATAGTAAATGCAAAAAAGGAAATTGAATATTTTATTTCAGAAGGCGGAATAAACTTTCCGGACGAAGTGGTTTTTGGTAATGCTTTGGTGAAAGTATATAACGCAACCAAGCCAGCATCCGAAAAAAATGATTTGCCTTCAATTGATACAAAAAAAATCCGTTCAATTATTAATAATGCAAATGATGGTTATCTGAGTCCATCGGATGTGCAAAATTTACTTGATGCTGCCGGAATTCCCAGAGCATGTGAAGCTGTTGCAAAAACAAAAGACGGAGCCATAAGTGCTGCTGCTCATCTGGGTTATCCTGTTGTGATGAAAGTTGTCGGACCAATTCATAAATCCGAAGTGGATGGAGTTGCCCTTAACATTGAAGATTCCACAACTCTTGAAAAAGAATTTGACAGAATGCTCAAAATTAAAGATACCACAGCAATTTTAATTCAACCAATGTTGTCGGGTATCGAATTATTTGCCGGAGCGAAATTTGAAGATAAATTCGGACATTTAATTTTATGCGGGCTTGGAGGAATTTTTATCGAAGTATTGAAAGACGTTTCTTCCGGCTTGTCCCCACTTTCAAAAAATGAAGCATTGAAAATGATAAGGAAATTAAAATCATATAAAATTATTCAGGGTGCAAGAGGAAAAGAAGGAGTTGATGAAAATGTTTTTGCAGAAATAATAGTTCGCTTGTCGGCACTGGTAAAAGCCGCTCCCGAAATCACCGAAATGGATTTGAATCCTTTGCTTGGCACTGGTAAAAAAATTGTTGCAGTTGATGCAAGGATAAATATTAAAAAAAGTTTAAAGTTTAATGTTTAAAGTTTATTTTGCGAAAAATCTGCAGTATCTGCGGGAAATAAATTTGAATTTTATTTTTCCATTTGTGGTAAAACATCTTTTTTCTATTTAAACATATTTTAATATTTTATAACTTTGCTTTTTTTATAAATAATCATAAGATGAAAGTTTTAAAATTTGGTGGCACATCAGTTGGAACTCCGCAAAGAATGCGTGATGTTGCAGTATTGATTAAAAACGAATTGCCTTGTGTTGTTGTATTGTCGGCAGTTTCGGGAACTACTAATGCATTGGTTGATGCATCCTGTAGTTTATTGAAAAACAAAAAAGAAAGCTCAACGAAAATTATTGATGAACTCGAAAAGAAATATGTAAAATTTATTGATGAATTATTTTCTGCCGAAACCCATAAACAAAAGGGGTTGGGATTAATAAAAAATATTTTTAGTGAAATTAAAAAGTTTTCATCAGGTGAATTTTCTGTTAAAGAAGAAAAGATAATTCTTGCACAAGGTGAATTAATATCAACAGGTTTGTTTTCAATATATCTGAATGAAATCGGAATTCCGCATATATTATTGTCTGCACTTGATTTTATGAAAATTAAAAATGACGGAGAACCCGATACGAATTTTATAGAAACCAATCTTAATAAACAACTGTCAAAATATACTGATGTTAAGCTGTTTATTACGCAGGGTTTTATTTGCAGAAATCCCGAAAATGAAATTGACAATCTGAAAAGAGGAGGTAGTGATTATTCTGCTTCGTTGATTGGTGCTACAATCAACTGCGAAGAAATTCAGATATGGACAGACATTGACGGTATTCATAACAACGACCCGCGTTATGTTTCAAATACAAAACCTATTGACGAACTATCATTTGATGAAGCTGCAGAGTTGGCATATTTTGGAGCAAAAATTTTGCATCCTTCAAGCGTTCTGCCTGCAAAAGAAAAAAAAATTCCGGTGCGGCTTTTAAATACTATGAAACCTGAGGCAAAGGGAACATTAATTCATGAAAGAAAAATTAAAATTGACGGAAGTCATGTGAAAGCAGTCGCTGCAAAAGATGGAATTATTGCCATAAAAATTATTTCAAGCAGAATGTTTCTTGCTTATGGTTTTCTGAGAAAGGTTTTTGAAATATTCGAAAGATATAAAACTCCTATTGATATGATTACAACTTCTGAGGTTGCCGTATCACTTACTATTGATGATGATAAAAATTTAAAAGAAATAATTAATGAACTTCAGATACTCGGTAATGTTGAAGTTAACGACAACCAAACAATTGTCTGCATAGTTGGTGATTTTATTGCAGAAAAGTCAGGAGCCGCACTACAAATTTTCAATGCATTGAAAAATATTCCCTTGCGAATGATATCTTATGGAGGCAGCGAAAACAATATCACATTGCTTATAGACACTAAACTTAAAAGTGATGTTTTAAATTCTTTAAATAAAATATTTTAGAGATGTTCATTAGGTTTTATTTCCACTCAATTTATTTTCTTAAGAATTTATTTTGTTAATATCGGTTAATAAAAACGATGAATAATTATTTTGTTTTTATGCAAATTATGTATATTTTTGCAGTTCATTTGAATAAATATACTTAATTTATGGAATCAAAAACTAATAGGTTAATTGCGATAAGAAAAATTCTGGAAACTGAAAAAGTAAACAATCAGGATACTCTTCAGAAGAAGCTGAAAGAATTGGGCTTTTATTACACGCAGGCAACCCTTTCTAGAGATTTGAAGTTTCTCAAAGTAGCTAAAATAGCAGATGTAATTGGTGAATATCGTCTTGTTCTGCCCGAATTTATTAATAAAACCGAAGGAGTTAGGGTGGAAAAAAATATTCCGTTGGATAAAATCACTTCGATGGAGTTTTCAAATAACATTGTTGTAATCAGAACATTTCCAGGCTATGCAAATGGAGTTGCGTCAACTCTTGATGGTTATAATTTTTATGAAATTATCGGAAGCGTAGCAGGAGATGACACATTAATGCTTATTTTAAGAGAGGGCGCAAGCAGGCTGGATTTTGTGAACCGCCTTATAACAAAAGAACCAAATTTAAAAGAAATAATACCAGCTATCAAAAGTTATTAATATTTGTCAGAGATGGAAAAATTTATTATTCAGGTTGCAACCGACAAGCACTTGCATTTTGCAGAAATAATAAGCAAGTGTATGGAGGATTCTTCGAAAGTTAAAGGAGCGGGAATAGCAAAACGAACTCCTGAATATTTAATAGAAAAAATGAAACGGAATATGGCAGTAATTGCCACAAACGAACGTAGACAATGGGCTGGTTTTTGTTACATAGAAACATTCAGCAATGAATTATATGTTGCAAATTCAGGATTGATAGTTGCTCCCGAATTCAGAAAAAGCGGTTTGGCAAAAATGATTAAAAAGAAAATTTTCAATCTTTCGTTAGAAAAATATCCGAATGCAAAAATATTCGGACTTGCAACGGGCTTGGCTGTTATGAAAATCAACTCCGAATTAGGATATAAACCTGTTACTTATTCCGAGTTGACAAAAGATTATCAGTTCTGGAAAGGTTGCGAAAGTTGCACAAATTACGATGTTCTTACCGGAAAGCAATGGGAAAATTGCCTCTGTACCGCAATGATTTTCGACCCTGCCGTAGAATTAAAAAATAAAAATGACAACAAAGAAAATAATTTCATAAAAAACATAAAACTTTATGAACGTTGGATGAGGTTTAAAATAAACATGCTCCTGCAAAATAAAAACAAGCATGATTAGAATATAAATAACGAATTCGGATACACGCAACATTTATTATAAAACAGTAAAAAATATAGTATGAAACTCTGGCAAAAAGAAACTGAATTAAATAAAACAATTGAAAAATTCACAATCGGTAAAGATTCCGAACTGGATTTACTCATTGCGGAATATGATGTTATTGGCTCACTTGCTCATATTAAAATGCTTGAAAAAGTTGGTTTGTTGAATAAAAAAGATTTAACTCTTTTAACTAATGAACTTCTGAAAATTTATTCTGAAATTAAAAACAATAAATTTAAAATTGCACAGGGTATAGAAGATGTTCATTCGCAAATAGAAATTTTACTCACAAAAAAATTGGGTGATACGGGTAAAAAAATTCATACCGCCCGTTCAAGGAATGACCAGATTCTTGTTGATTTACGGCTTTTTGCACGAAATGAGCTTAAAGAAATAGTTGAATTAATACATGAACTTTTTTCTACTTTAATAAACCAAAGTGAAAAAAATAAAAATATTATTATTCCGGGTTATACTCATTTTCAGGCAGCAATGCCATCATCTTTTGGTTTATGGTTTGGTGCTTATGCCGAAAGTTTGGTTGATGATTTGGTTTTAATTAATGCCGCATATAAAATAAACAATCAGAATCCGCTTGGTTCTGCTGCCGGTTATGGTTCTTCTTTACCTGTAAATCGTCAGATGACAACCGATTTGCTTGGATTCGAATCATTAAATTACAATTCTGTTTATGCACAAATGAGCAGGGGAAAAGTTGAAAAGATAATTGCTTATGCAATTTCATCGGTTGCTGCCACATTATCGAAAATGACAATGGATGCTTGTTTGTTCATGAATCAGAATTTCGGATTTATTTCAATACCCGATGAATTTACAACCGGTTCAAGTATTATGCCGCATAAAAAAAATCCGGATGTACTTGAATTGTTGCGTGCAAAATGTAATAAACTTCAATCGTTACCGAATGAGATTTTGCTAATAACTTCAAATCTTCCTTCCGGCTACCATAGGGATTTTCAGTTAATAAAAGAAATATTTATACCTGCTTTTTCGGAAATAAAATCATGTTTGTTTATAACAGATTTTGTAATGAATAAAATAGTTGTAAATAAAAATATTATTGATGACGAAAAATACAATTTTATTTTCAGTGTAGAAGAAATAAACAGGAAGGTTGCAAAAGGTAAGCCATTCCGTGAAGCATACATTGAAGTAAGCAAATTAATTTATGAGGGAAAATTCAAACCCAACAAAAAAATAAAACATACTCATGAAGGCAGCATCGGTAATTTGTGTAATGCACAAATCAAACAAAAAATGCAAAAAGCAATTACTTCTTTTGATTTTGGAAATGCTGATGATGCAATAAAAAAATTATTGGCACCGTTATAGTTTATAATTATTGGCACCTAATCGCACTATTTATTTACCAAAGTTCAATTTTGAAGAGATTTGTTTTAAAATTGCTCATGAAATTATTATTATTTTCTTCACTTCGCAATAATTTTCAGTTTTCATAATACAGTAGTAAAGACCTTTTGACAATTTGCTGCCATCAATTTCTATTGTGTTGGTTCCTTTTTCAAAGCTGTATGTTTTTTCAAAAGCTATTTTACCCAAAACATCAACTACGGAAAAAGACATATTTGATTTTTTATTTAAATAAAAACTCGCTTCTGCCCTATTGGTTAGTGGATTTGGAAATATCGTGCAGTTAAAAATATTATTATTATTTTCTTTAACGGATAAAAATCCCGGTAATAAATTAATTGATTTTACTGCTTCAATCTTATTACTATCAACCGTATTGTCGCATAAAATAAGTTTTAAATTATATGCTCCGGAAGTTAAACCGTAGGTGTTCCAGTTTGCAAGAACCTCATCGCGTTTTTCGGTTTTTACTTTTTCAACAATCGGAAGCCATGTCATATCACCATTTTTCTGATAATACAAACTATAATAATTAAAATCCATGAGCAAACTCACAGGAGTTTTGTCAATCCATGCGGAACCATGTATGGGAACAATAGTATCAACAAATGAAGATGATGGTTTCCCGATATATGCTAACCATGCACATGAAGCATCAAGAATCTGAGGTTCTTCTGGGAGCTGACTTTGTAAAATCATAAGAATTGAATTGTCCAAAGAAGAAGCAACTCCCGAACTTAAAGTTGAATATGCAAAAAGAAAGATAGAATTGCGTGAACTTCTTATAGCATTAACTGCCGTTGAATATCCCGCAAGCATAAATGTCGTATCTGTTGCCCACCAATAACCTCCTGAACCATCAACGAAAATGTTCGACGATTGCAATTGCGAATGATTTTCGGTGCCAACTTCACCGAGGATGCATCCTGTTACATTTAGTTTTGTGTTGCCCATAGGATATAAGCTCCACGTTTGAACACTCGAATTAATCAAATGCAGATTTCTATCGGATAAGTTGGCAACAAAATTCGTATAAGTAGAATTATCAACCAATCCATTTACATCAAGAGAATCACTCCCTTCAAACCAAAGTCCTATTGCTCTGATTTTCGAATCTGAAATGGTAATGTCAGAGCCGGTTGTAGGCATCATTCCCCACATGATTGCATAACTTGTGTCCACATCAATGCTATAGTCAATTCCGCTGATTCCCGGCGTGGTGCTATTAAAAACATACGAATAAACAGTATCTCCTTTCGGAAAATAATAATTCACCACACTTATTTTCGGAAAATGATGCCAGAGAAGTATTGTGTGAGCATTTTTAAAAGTAAGCTTTGCCTTATCGGTAATAATAAACTCACCTGCTTCGTTGATTCCGTCAATATATAATTCGGGGTTCTTGTACACTCCGCATGTAGTAAAGCCGATGTTGGTAACATTGTGCATTTCCATTTTTGCTGAATCCGTAAGCACTAAATTGTGTGAAAGTCCGCTGTGGTCGAGTGTTGTATTTCTGTATATGACCTTTCCCTTCCCTGCTATAATCAATGAACGCTGATAAAAATACTGCTGAGGAAAATACAAAGTTGACGAATCGGCAGTTACCAATGCGTTATCGCCCCATACACATAAATCACCGAGTATTGTTGCATTTGCATGTTTAAAACGAAGAATGCCATTGCCAATAACAAAAACAGGTCCGTCGTGAAAGAAAGTTCCTGTAACTATTAATGAATCGTTGGGAATTAACCCGATAAATAATGTGTCAAATCTTGAGTTGCTTTTATTAATTGGCTTTATATTTTTAAATTTGTTTATATTCTGAAAAACTCCCGTTTGTATCGCATTTGGCAATGAAGCATTATTAATGTTTTGAGGAACATTTTTGTTTTCATTTATTTTTTTGTATGCTTCTTTAAAAAAAGCATTCAATTTATTTTGAGGAATTTTTTGTGCGTTTACGCTAATTGCTGTTAATAACAAAACAACTAACAATATTTTTTCTATTCTCATAGATTTTATTTTTATTTATAATGTAATTATACACATAAAAATATTTTCACCCTTAAAAAATATAACAAAGTTTATTTAAAGGCAAAGTTTTAAAAAAGCAATAATTTTTCTTTAACTTTATTCATCAGCCACATTGGCGTGGAAGTAGCACCGCAAATACCAATACTTTCATCGGGTTTAAACCATTGTTTTTTTATTTCTTTATCGGAGCTGACAAAATATGTGTTGGGATTAGCATTTTTGCAAACATCAAACAAAACCCTGCCATTAGAAGAATGTTTGCCGGCAACAAAAATCACAACATTATAATTTTCACAAAACCTTTTCAGTTTCTCTTCCCTGCCAGCCACCTGTCTGCATATAGTATCTTTAACTTTTATTTCTATACCATTTTTTTTAATCTGCTCAACAATTTCGTAAAACTTACTAAGCGACATAGTTGTCTGGCTGTAAAGAGTAATTTTTTCAGGAAGTTCCTTCAGATTCAAATCATTTATTTTTTCAAACACAACGGCATTGTTGTCAATTTGTCCTATTAATCCTGCTATTTCGGGATGATTTTTCTTGCCATAAATATAAATTTGTTCATTGTTTTTATATGAAGCTACAATTTGTTTTTGAATACTTAGTATTATCGGGCATGAAGCATCAATTACTTTAATGTTGTTTTCTTTTGCAATACGATAACTATCGGGTGGTTCACCATGCGCCCTGAATAAAACAATGGAATTTTTAAGGTTTTTTAGTTTTTCTTTGTCAATTGTGATTATTCCCTGATTATTGAGCCGTTTTATTTCTTCTTCATTATGTACAATTTCCCCGAGACAATATAGTTCTTCATTGTCACTTAAAAATGCCTCGGCTTTTTCAATGGCATTAATCACGCCAAAGCAAAAGCCCGAATTATCATCTATTTCAACTTTTAAATTTAATTTGTTTAACATTTATTTTATTTCACGTATATGCTCAAGATTATTAATTATTATTTTTCTTCTTCTCCCCCATTCTTTGATTTATTTCTTTCAGCATTTCTTTTATTTCGGTTGTTTTAAATATTATGTTTTTATTCTCATCAAGCAACTCATAAGTTGGTGTTTTTTTAAGCTTATACAGCGGCGCAATGTCGCTTTCAATGCCTTTTAGGTCGGAAACAAAAATCCAGTTTCTTTTTATCTTGCTCACCGATTTGAGCCATAAATCTTTATCTTTTTCAAATGCAAAAGAAAATATTGTTAATCTTTCCTGTGAATATATTTCAGAAAGTGTTTCAACAGCAGGAATATCTTTCTCGCAATCTTCACATGATGGCGACCAGAAAAATATTAAAATTAATTTTGCTTTAAGAGCATATAAACTTCTTGATTTTCCGGCAGTATCGTTTGCAATAATGTTTGGCGCTTTGGTAAAATCAATTTTTATCGAATCGTTGTCTGACGTTATCAATCCGTACTTTGCACTATAGCAAGCTTTATTAGTCAGGTAATAGTTTTGAAACAAATGAATGTAAACTGTTTTATAATCGGAAGCAATAAACTCATCAAGTAATAAATTCAAAATATAACAAAACACCTTTGTGTTCTCATTTGCTTTTAAAAGCAACATATCTGCTTTCTCAATAAAATTCTCAGAAGTAATCTGATTTATTACTTTCTCAAAATAATTTTTGCAGGAAAGATAAATAAGTTCCGAATGCAGCAAAGTCGTATCATTAAAATCAATGTTATCGAAAAAATGCGTTTGCAGGAAATTATTCTTTTCCTTATAGCTGAGTTTATATGCCGAGGTATCTGTATAAAGAGGTACTTGCATGGTTTTTAATATTTTTGATGCAAATTTTCCGGGGTTCTCTTTTATGATTTTTTCCGTATTTTTGTGAAATTTCAGATTTAGGCTGTCAATTAAGTGATACAACGTAAATTCGTTCCCATTGTGAAACTTTTTAAACAAACTGTCTGTTTTGTGATTCAATTTTACTTTTTTCTTCAGGTAATCGAAAAAAATTGCATTTTCTCTGCTTTCAAGAATTTCGGTATTTTCTATCAATAAAGGATACCGGCAGTTCAATGAAACTGATTCATTATTATAAATAAAATCAATAAAAACGCTATCGTTAAAAGAAATTCTGTAAACCCCGGTGGATATTTTATTCAAATTATTAAAAATAAAGAAATCACTATTTTTTAATGCGCTGTCTATCCTGTTTACTTCGTAACCATATATTGAACTTAAATATACTTTATCAAAAGGACAATTATTGATTTTTAATTTCAATATGTTTTGTGCACACAAACTGTAGGCAACAAACAATAAACCGAAAACTGCTGGCTTTATAGTATTGCTAATTTTCATTATTATTATGTTATGATTTTTACTTGTTCACAAATTTCTAATAATTTAATAAACCCAAGATTTAATTAATAAATATAAAATTGTAATTTTGCAAAAAAAATATAATTTCATTTTTTAACGCAATAAAATTATAAAAAACATGGATATATTCGATAAAATTAAAAAACAAGGTGATTTAGGAAAATATTCAAGCTTTGCAGATGGCTATTTTATGTTTCCAAAACTTGAAGGTGAAATTTCAAATCAAATGAATTTCAGGGGAAAAGAAATGATTGTTTGGAGTTTGAACAACTACATAGGACTTGCCAATCATCCCGAAGTACGAAAAACAGATGCTGAAGCAGCAGAAAAATGGGGAATGGCGGCACCTATGGGAGCAAGAATGATGTCGGGACAGACAAAATATCACGAACAGCTTGAGCAGGAACTTGCCACATTTGTGAAAAAGCAAAAAGCTTATTTATTGAATTACGGATATCAGGGAATGGTGTCAATTATTGATAACCTGCTTGACAGAAAAGATGTTGTTGTTTATGATTCCGAAGCTCACGCATGTATAATTGATGGATTACGACTACACATTGGTAAACGATTTGTGTATGCTCATAATGATATTGTCTCATGCGAAAAACAATTAGAACGAGCAACAAAATTAGCTGAACAAACCGGCGGTGGCGTTCTACTTATTACCGAGGGTGTTTACGGAATGGTTGGCGATTTGGGTAAATTAAAGGAAATAGCAGCACTGAAGAAAAAATTTAATTTCAGATTATTAGTTGACGATGCTCATGGCTTTGGAACAATGGGAAAAACAGGAGCCGGTACAGGTGAACATCTCGGAGTACAGGACGAAATAGATTTATACTTTGCCACATTTGCCAAAGCAATGGCTGGCATCGGAGCTTTTATTGCCGGCAATGAAGATATAATACATTATTTGCAGTATAATATGCGTTCGCAGATATATGCAAAGTCACTTCCTATGCCAATGGTAATAGGCGCTTTAAAAAGATTAGAAATTCTGAGAACAAAACATGAACTGCGTGAAAAATTATGGGTGATAGTAAATGCCTTGCAAAAAGGATTGAAAGAAAAAGGTTTTAATATCGGTAATACCGAATCTCCTGTAACACCGGTAATACTGTCAGGCGGCGTTCCCGAAGCAACAAATATAATATTTGATTTACGTGAAAATTATAAAATTTTCTGCTCTATTGTTGTTTATCCTGTTGTTCCTAAAGATGTAATATTAATCAGATTGATACCAACAGCAGCACATACTTTGGAAGATGTTAAATATACTATTGATTGCTTTGCAAAAATAAAGGAAAACCTTAGAGTAGGAAAGTATTCAAAAAGTGAATTTGCTGATACAAGTAAATAAGAAATATTATTCTTATTTCTTTTCAATCTCAATAATTTCGAGGTTTTTGATTCTTTCGCAGTCAATGCTGAATCTTACAAATGTTTTTACTAAATGAAAGCCATAGTTGCCACAAGCTCCCGGATTGATATTAAGCAGATTATATTTCTTATCATAAAAAACCTTTAATATATGAGAGTGACCAACTACAAGTAAATTAGGTCTTTTCTCTAATAGTAACTGCCTTACTTTTGTTTCATATTTCCCCGCATAACCACCAATATGGGTCATTAAAACCCTACATTCCTCACATTTAAAGCTTTGAAACTGTGGATAAACAATCTGCACATCCTGCCCGTCAGCATTGCCATAAACAGCTCTTAAAGGTTTGAATTTGCTTAATTCATCAGCAATTTTTATGTTTCCTATGTCACCTGCATGCCATATTTCATCGCATTTGGCAAAATATTCAAATACTTTTGGGTGTAAGAATGAATGTGTGTCGGAAAGAAGTCCTATTCTTTTCATATTTGCATGAAAAACAAATGCAATTTATGATATTTCTTTAAATTCCGAAAAAGTTTTATCGGAATAATAAACAATTATTCGTTCTATTTTCTTTAATTCAAGTTTTGGAATTTCCTGCTCTATATTTTTTGAACGCGATTTTAATTGTTGGGTTACATTTGTTTTTGGTGTTTCTTTAGGTTTTTGTTCAACGCTTTTTGAAATTTCAAAATTCTCATTACCAGTATTTAATTCGAGTTTACTTAAAGTTTTAGTTTCATCAATTGTGTTCTGAATATTTTGAATTTCTTCGGCATCAAATAATCCCAAAATTTTCTTATTCATTTCACCTTTTCCCGATAAAAGCCATTCGGGATTTATTTCAGGGTACTTTTTCAATACTTTCTGTATGAAGTCCAAACTCGGGTTATTCCTGCCCGAAACTATATGCGACATTGCCGACCTTTGAACTCCAATTTCGTCAGCAAAATTTGAAGCCATTATATTTTTCGACTTCATTATTAATTGAATTCTTTCTATCATAAAATTATTTTTTGCAAATATAATAATATTTTAATTAACAAATGTATTTAAATACAATTCACTCATGTAATATTTTATAATTAAATTAAGATTACATTTGTAAATAAAAGAGTATTATTAAAATACAATAATATAAGTATTTACACTATTAACAAAAGTATCTGAACTTATTAACAATTGCATGTTAATTTATTTTATATCAACAATTAATAATTGTTAATTTCATCTATTAGTTTAAGTTAAATTAAAAATTCAATCATATAATAAAATTATTAAATTAATTTACATTTATAAACAATAGAAATTTACAATTTGTATCTGGATATATCTATTTTTTATTTATAAATATATAATATAAAAGTCGAGGCTATTTTGTTTAAATTGTTATTTGGATTTGAAATTTTTATGGAATTTGAATAAATAATGAAGTCCTACCCTATTTTTGTTTTATTGTTAACTTGATGTTCAGGATTTAATTTAGTTTGTTTCAAACAATATTAATATAAAAGATAGTATAATGTATAACTTTTGTGGGTTTTGGCGATTTTGTGTTTTGGTGGCAAGGAAAATATAGCCACCAAAACACAAACACTCCAATAAAAAGTGATTATTTTTTTGAATTTCAATACTTATAATCCCGAATAAATAGAAAAATTGTTTAATGAATTCTATATACTTTAATACACTTTCAAAACTTCAACTTCATATATTAACGTAGTATAAGGCGCAATCTTATTCTCTATGCCTTCTTCACCATATCCTATTTTAGATGGAATTATAAGTTTTGCTTTGCTTCCGATGTTCATCATTGAAAGTCCTTCTTCAAAGCCCTTTATAAATTTGTTGGTGCCAAACTTGCAATCAACGGGACGATATATTACTTTGGTACTATAAAGATTATAATTTTTTGCAGTATCTTCAATATTTGTATCAAAAAGGCGTCCGTCAACAAAAAAAGCGGCATAATTAAATCTCACAGAGTCGCCTTCTGAAATTTTCTTACCTTTTCCTTTTCTTAATTCAATAAAATATAAACCACTTTCTTTAGGTTTTGCTTTTATCTTCATTCTTTTTAAATAATCATCCAACAAAGCTGGTTCATTATTTTTCATTTCTTCAAGCTGTTTCTTAAGGGCTTCGGTGTACATTTGCTGCTCCTTTTCAAATTCGACTTTTGTTTTAATTGAATCAATCCTGATGTGTATTTTCATTATACTTCCGGACTTAAGCGGAGAAGGCAGTTTTTCTGCTTTTACATTTTTAAAGAAAAACGAATCGGCACTGACAATAAATACAGCACTGTCGTGAAGTCCCATATATTCAAAAGCTTCATTAATATCGCCTTTATATAAAGGTTTTATTATTTGGATGTGAATTGGCACATTCGCTTTTATAGAACTGTATAATTCCGAATCCTTCTCGGTTGTATATACCATTTGACATACAACAAGGTCGCCTATTTTTGCCTTTACAGCACTTGAATTCCTTTTAATAAATTTATAATATAATCCGTTTTTTGTTTTTTTATATCCCGGATACTTCAAATGGCAGGCACTGAAAAATATCATTACTGCAAATAAAAAGATTGAATTCGATAAAATGGTTTTTCTCATATTAATAAATTTATTCCGCAAACATAAAAAATAATTTTATTTTTCGCAAAGACGCCAAGGAAATATTACAACGAGATTGTTAAACTTGTCCCGAATCTCGTCGGAATTACTCATACCTCGTATTTCACTTCGACATTCGATATTTTTTTAATCCGTGGATACATGGTGTTTTTACTTCATATCAACCAACTCCACATCATAAATCAGAGTTGCTCTTTTTGGTATTTTTTTATTATCGCCCAATAGTCCGAAGCCAAGATATGACGGTATTATTATTTTTGCCTTGTCGCCTTTACAAAGCAGCTGTATTGCTTCATCAAGACCGGCTTCAACTTTACCTTCACCGATTTTAAAAATCTTAGAGCCGTCTTTTCCGGAGGAATAACAATTAGTTCCGTCAATGAGGTCAAGCGTATAATTTAATTTAACAATTTTCCCCAAAATAGCTCTTTCCCCTTTTTCTTTTTTATAAATAAAATACCTTACACCAGTGTTTGTTTTTTGCATTTCCCATTTATGGCGTTCAATGTATCCGTTTATTTCATTTTCTTCGGTTCTTTTCAGGTAATTGTTTGCTTTTACAAGCTGCTCTTTGGTTTTTGATAAATCAATATTTTGGGGATTTTCGTTTTTTGATGAATTATCATCACAGAATTGGAATAATAACATAGATATTATGAAAATCAGAAAATAAAATACTTTTATCACTCTTGTATTTTTTTTATCATGGATATACCTTAAACAGTTTGAATTCATATGTTTTATTTTAATCAGTAACATAAAACAAATAACTGGTAATCAATTAGAACCACCGATTACCAATTACGAAAATATGCAGTTTTATCCCGTTTTTAATATGGTTTATATTTCAGGATATTTTTTTATAGTTTTAATGAAATACTCAACAGCTTCGTTTAATGGAGTTTTAAGAAATCCTCCCGATGCATTATTATGTCCGCCTCCGTTAAAATGATTCACTGCCATTTTGCTCACATTAAAATTCCCTTTAGAACGAAATGAAAATTTTATTTCACCTGTTCTTTCAACTATAATTGCAGCAAGGTTAATTCCATTTATAGCAAGTGCATAATTTACAATTCCCTCGGTATCGCCGTATCTGTATTTATATTTTATCTGTTCTTCTCTTGTTAATGTAAAGTATGCTGTGTTTAGTTCAGGTATTACAACAAGTTTTTCGCTGAGACAATAACCTAAAAGCCGAACTCTATCTTCAGAATACCTGCTAAACACTAATTGATTTACATAATTATTATTGACTCCGGCTTTAATGAGTTCCGATGTTATTAAATGTGTTTTGTAAGAGCACGAATAGCTAAATGAACCTGTATCGGTCAATATTCCCACATAAAGACATTCGCCGATTTCTTTTGTTATATTTTTTTTACTGCCCGAAATTTTAATAATAACATTGTAAATCAATTCTGCTGTCGATGAAACATTAGTATTAGAAATTGTGATATCGGTAAATTTTTGGGGTTGAATGTGATGGTCAATAAGTATTTTGAATGCCTTTGATTTGAGGTAAACCGGCTCAAGTTCATCAATACGGTCAGATGCATTAAAGTCGATACAAAAAATAATATCTGCATTTGTAATTGCTGCTTCAATTTCGTTTTTGTTTTTATTTTTAGAATACACAGAAATTTTGTCGCTTTCGGGCATCCAGTCGAGGAATTTATGAAAATCATTGGGGGAAATAACATTAACATTTTTACCTCTGCTTTTGAAGTAATGAAACAATGCAAGTGCCGAACCTATTGCGTCCCCGTCAGGATGAACGTGACAGAGAATTGTAATGTTTTTTGCGGTATGAAGCTTACTTTTTATTTTCTTAATTTCCTTTTCCAATATTTTTTTTATTTTAAAAAAATCATTAAAATTAATTTATATTTACGTTTCCAAAATTATAAAAAATATAATTATAAATTCTTAAAAAAATATAAAATGGCAGGAAATAGAACATTTGCTATTGTTAAACCAATGGCAGTCCGAAATAACAACATTGGAAACATCCTATCAATAATAAACCAGGTTGGTTTCAGAATTAGAGCAATGCGAATGGTTAAAATGACAAAGGAAGAAGCTGGAAGATTTTATGAAATTCATAAAGGAAAACCTTTTTATGAAAATCTCACTGAATTCATGTCATCAACGCCAACTGTTGTCATGATTATTGAAAAAGAAAATGCCGTTGAAGATTTCAGGGAACTCATAGGTGCCACCGACCCTGAAAAAGCGGAAGACGGCACAATAAGAAAATTATTTGGAATATCATTAACGGCAAATGCCATCCATGGTTCAGATTGCGATGAAAATGCCGAAAGGGAAGGAAAATTCTTCTTTTCACCCGAGCAGATTTTCGAATATTAATTAGAGTTTGTCCAGAATGTCCGATTTCTTCGTTATTCTCGTTTTAAAAACCAGTCATTTACTACAGCAAACTCCTGATTTTTAAAACTTCGAAAGCCTCGAACTCGAACATTCTGAAACAAACTCTCGACTTTATGAACAGACACTTCTTAAAATAATATAGTGCTACTTTGCGTCATTTATTTTTCATGATTATAAAAAAATAATAAATTTGCATTAAAAAATAAAACATTAAAAAAATGACAAAATTATCCGACAGAATGTATGTACTTGCTGATTCAGAAACGTTGGCAATGTCTAAGAAAAGTGCCGAATTAAAAGCACAAGGTTTTGACATTATTAATCTCAGCATTGGCGAGCCTGATTTCAATACCCCCGAACTTATAAAACAAGGAGCTAAAAAAGCTATTGATGATAATTATACACATTATCCGCCCGTAGCCGGATATAAAGATTTAAGAGAAGCAATTTCACGAAAATTCAAAAAAGAAAATAATCTTGATTTTGCACAAGACCAGATTGTTGTTTCTGCAGGAGCAAAACATTCGATAGCAAATGTTGTTTTGTGCCTCGTAAATCCTGGTGAAGAAGTTATCATTCCATCGCCTTATTGGGTTAGTTACAGGGAAATAATAAAATTGGCTGAAGGTACAGGGGTGTTTATAAAAACTTCGCTCGAAAACGATTTTAAGATTACTGCAAAACAACTTGAATCGGCAATTACACCAAAAACCAAAATGTTCATTTTTAGTTCGCCAAGTAATCCCACAGGTTTCATATACACAAAAGATGAACTGAAAGCAATTGCTGAAGTTATAGCAAAGCACGAAAACATATATGTTATTTCAGATGAAATTTATGAACATATTAATTATGTTGGAAAACACGAAAGTATTGCTCAGTTTGACTCGATAAAAGACAGAGTTATTGTTATTAATGGTGTTTCCAAAGGTTATGCGATGACAGGTTGGAGAATAGGATATATAGGTGCGCCAAAATGGCTCGCACAGGCGTGTGAAAAGTTGCAGGGACAATTTACTTCTGCTGCCTGTTCCATTGCCCAACGAGCTTCATTAACTGCGTTAACGTGCGACCAAAGTGCTGTCGGTGAAATGCGTGAAATATTCAGAAAAAGAAGAGACCTTGTTATAAGTCATTTAAAAGAAATACCTGCAATAAAAACAAATACTCCGCAGGGAGCATTTTATGTTTTTGCCGACTTCAGTTATTACTTCGGAAAATCAGACGGCACAACAAAAATAAAAGATGCAAATGATTTAACTTTCTGGCTGCTCGAAAAGGCACAGGTTGCAATGGTTTCGGGCGATGCTTTCGGCGACCCGAATTGCATACGTCTTTCTTATGCCACTTCCGATGAATTGCTGATTAAAGCTGTTCAAAGAATTAAAGATGCTTTGGGAAAATTGAAATAAGCAGGAACTTATTGTTAATTGCCAAACTGAAAACTTTTTATTTTCCTCTTCCCTGCACAATAATAAGAACAGTATAGATAAGAATTTTTATGTCAACAGCAAGCGACATATTTTCTATATAAAGTAAATCGTATTTGAGACGTTCTATCATTTGTTCAACATTTTCGGCATAGCCGAATTTTACTTGTCCCCACGAAGTTATTCCGGGTTTTACCTTATGCAATATCCTGTAGTGAGGAGTTTTTTTAATTAACTGTTCAATGTAAAACTGTCTTTCGGGGCGAGGTCCTACAAGTGACATTTCCCCTTTAAGAACATTGTAAAACTGAGGAATTTCATCAAGTCGCACTTTTCGTAAAAATTTCCCGAACGGTGTTATCCGTGCATCATTTCTGGAAGAGAGCTGTGGACCCTCTTTTTCTGCGTCTTTGTACATCGACCTGAATTTATGCATCATAAAAGGTCTTCCGTGCAAACCTATTCTTTCATGAGAATAAAAAGCAGGACCTTTTGAAGCAAGCTTCACTCCTATTACTAAAAATAAATATACAGGTGAAAGTATTGTCATGGCTAAAATTGAAACAACGACATCAATGAGTCGTTTTAATGACTTTTGCCATTGCGGCATTAAATTACCTGTTATTTCAATCAGCGGTGTGCCAAAAATAGCGGTCATTTTCACACTGCCAAGCAGAATATCTCTTATATCGGGAATTATTTTTATTACTGTATTGGAATATTCAAGTTTTGAAATTATTTCATCAACATCTTCATGTTCATAATTTTCAACAGCAATTATCACTTCTTCAATATTGTTTAGCCGTATTACTTCATTTAATTTATTTAATTCACCAAGATATGGTAAATAATTTCTCATTTTCTGTCCGTTAGTTGAGTTTACATTAAGATAACCGACAAACTTATTTCCCGATGACCTTGCTTGCCCTTTGATTTCAAGGAATACATCAACAGCTTTCTTTTCACTGCCAATAATTAAAGTATTGAATCCGATAATTCCTCTTTGGATTTTACTTGCAGTTACTGATGTTATAATTAACCTGAAAGTATAAGTAAATAGAAAATGAAATATGAACAAGCTGAAAAATGACTTGTAGTACCCCCTGTATGAAGTAACAATATCATCAAGCAAAACCACGAAGAAAATTATAAGTACACCGATTATAGATATAAATAATGTTTGCTCTAATTCTTTTAATCGCGATTTTCTGTATACTTCTTTGTACGAGCCGTTAATTGTATAAAGCATGAGCCAGAATAAAGGCATCAAAACAGAACCCAGATATAGATTGTCATCAAGTAATATCTGCTCTTTACCGATAATCTGAATGGGGTCGATGGAAATTTTCCTGTAAACAAAAAACAAAATCCATGCAAACACTGTTGCCAGCATGTCGAAGAAAACATATTTAAAAACCTGCCACTTCTTGTTCATAAAATATCCTAAAATGAAATAAGTTTTATATTATCAATGTATAAATTTTTTGCTGATGAAGAATGAGAATAAAAATATATTTTATAGCTCAAAGCATTGTTAGCACTTATAAAGCTTGTGAGATTAATATATATTTTATTCCATTCGTCTGAAGGCAGAATTGTCACCAGCGATTCTTTGTATTGCTGACTTGTTGTAAAATTGGCAATCATTCCCACTTCAAAATTATTATCGTTTTTATAATCTATTTCAAGCATTACAGGTGAATTGTTTGTTGGTAAAGAATAGTCGTTGATTGTGCTACATTCAAAAACAGTATCTGTGCCGACTAAATGGATGGCTCCGCATTTTTTATTGTTAGATGTAGGATTTCCTCTGTCTTCAATAACAATACTTGTATCGCTGAGTGAAGTTTTTTCAAATATTGTTCCCGGATTTTCAAAATCTTCCTTAAAAGCAAATTTAGCACTTGCAATATATTGAACCGAAGGATAAATAGCTCTTATAGTATCTTTAACTAATTTAAAATTTGAATTGATATATGATTCATAAAACGGATATTTAGAGCGATACCCTGCCATGCCATTAAGTTTAATACCGGGACCAATTTCGATTTTATGATTTCCTTCATTAAGAATCGGGATTGTTGCAGGAAGCTCAAAAGCCCCTATTGCATCGTCATCAATATATACCCATGCATCAGAAATATTATTTGAGCTGTCGCCCTGTGTGGAATAATTTGTATTTAAATCAATTTTATTGATATGAATGTATGAAGGAGTTTCTTCTGCGGGGTTAATGACTTTACATGAGCCGAACGCGATAAATAAAAAAAACGCTAAAATTATAATTCGGGTATATAATTTCATTATAATTTGATTATAATTTCTATTGCTTCAGCTACATATACTTTAACGCAAGAAAACTGCAATTATTGTATAGAAAAACAAATTTAAATTGAAGTCAAGCTGTAATTAAGTTTGTCAATAATTTTATGAGCAACTTCAAGTGCTTTGAATCCATCAACGACAGATATCTGAGGTTGGGTGTTTTTTACAATACAGTCCAAAAATGCTTCCAATTCGGTTTTTATAGCATTTATAGGATTAATTTCAGGTGAATCGTAATAAATTATTTTCTTTCCTTTATCATTACCAAGGTCTATTGTCATTGCAAAAGGGTTACCAATGCCTTCTTCAATATTTTTCAGGCGGAAAATTTTTGTTTCTTTATCAAGAAAATCGACTGAAATATATGCATCTCTCTGAAAGAATCTCGTTTTTCGCATATTCTTAAGGGAAATTCTGCTTGCTGTGAGGTTTGCAACACAACCATTGTCAAATTCAATTCTTGCATTTGCAATGTCGGGAGTTTCGCTAACGACGGCAACTCCACTTACACTTACTTTTTTAATATTTGAATTTACTACACTCAAAACAATATCAATATCATGAATCATCAAGTCGAGTATTACCGAAACGTCAGTACCACGCGGGTTAAATTGAGCTAAACGATGGCTTTCTATAAACATCGGATGCAAGCAATATGGCTTTGCTGCAATAAAAGCGGGATTAAACCTTTCGACATGACCAACCTGTACCTTGACACCGGCTTCTTTCGTTAGTTTCACAAGTTCTTTTGCCTCTGCCAAAGTATTGGTTAAAGGTTTTTCAACAAATACATGTTTTGATTTCCTCAATGCCTTAGCAGTATATTCGAAATGTGAGATTGTAGGCGAAACAACATCAACTACATCAACATCATTGAGAAGTTCATCAAATGAATCATAATTTTTAAAATTCAATTCCCCTGAAACTTCGGCTGATTTTGCTTTATCAATATCGTAAAACCCCACTAAATTGAAACCTTCAATTTCTCTTATGCAGTTAATATGAATTTTTCCCAGATGACCAACGCCTATCACTCCTATTTTCAACATCTTACATTTATAAAAAAATATTTTTTACAAAGGTAAGTTTTTTATTTTTATTTTCGCAAATCATTTAATCATTTTAGATTTTTTTAAGAAATCATGATTGATACGTACAGACACAAAGGACTTAGAAAAAAGCTTGTTGAGGAAATTAAGCGCAAAGGCATTGACGACAAAGCAATATTAGCAGCTATTGAAAAAATTCCGAGACATTTATTCATTGACTCATCATTTTTGCAATTTGCATATCAGGATAATCCTTTTCCGATAGGTTACGGACAAACTATTTCCCAGCCATACACAGTTGCATTTCAAACATGGCTGCTTAAAGTTAAAAAGGGAGATAAGATAATGGAAGTAGGCACCGGTTCGGGATATCAGGCATGTGTATTACTTGAACTATGTGCAAAAGTTTTTACAATTGAAAGAATAAAAGCATTGTTTGATAAAGTAAAAGTTTTTCTTCCTTCTATAGGTTACGAACCACGTTTCTTCTATGGCGATGGCTACCAGGGGTTACCTACTTTTGCTCCTTTTGATAAAATAATTGTTACCGCGGGTGCTCCTACTATTCCCGAAGCTCTTGTAAAACAACTTAAAGTCGGTGGCATTCTTGTAATTCCCGTCGGCAAAAACGATGTTCAGGTAATGACAAGCGTTACAAAAACTTCGGAAACAACTTATGAAACAAAAGAATGGGGAATGTTCCGCTTTGTCCCGCTTTTGTATGATAAGGAAAAATAGGTAATGTAATGTCTTTGAGGTTTATTTTTTTTCATAATTTACTTTGGTTTCTAAAAGTGTCTTGTCCTAAAATAGGTTTACATAAAATTCAAACAAAATGAATGAAAGTAAACGGATTTTAGGATTAACAAAAATGTCTTATACTGAAATAGGTTGACCATTTTTCGTTAAATATATTTTACAAAATTAGCACTAAATTCCGAAACATTGATAACTTATTAAAAAACCTTTGAGAGTTTTTTAAAAGTTGTCAACATT
>JBAZBZ010000045.1 GCA_041671145.1 Bacteroidales bacterium
GACGTTAGTGAAAAAATGACTGATAAAAATCAAGCAATTCTCAGCGATTCCAAAACTGCCAGATGGACAGCTTTGGCGATAGTATCGCTTACAATGTTTGCAGGATATTTTATTGCGGATGTAATGTCTCCGCTTCAGGATAAATTAGCTGAAGTATTATCATGGGAAGCGTCTGATTTTGGACTTTTTAACGGTGCTTATGCCTGGTTCAATGTATTTCTTTTCTTTTTAATTTTCGGAGGATTTATTTTAGATAAAAAAGGTGTTCGTTTTACCGGAATAATGTCTATTTTTATTATGATTTTGGGAACGGGGATGATATACTGGGCAATTAACACACGCTGTTTAGATGGGCAATCATGGCATATTTTACTTTGGACTTTCCGTGCACAAGTGTGGCTCGCTTCTGTCGGTTATGCTGTATTTGGTGTTGGTATTGAAATAGCAGGAATAACAACTTCTAAAATTGTAGTAAAATGGTTTAAAGGACGCTCATTAGCTTTTGCTATGGGTATGCAATTGTCAGTTGCACGTTTGGGAACATCACTTGCCATGTCTGCCCCTCTATTGATAATTAGTTATACGGGAAAAATCACTTCTCCTCTTTTTTACAGTTTAGTAATGCTTGGCTTTGGTTTAATAGCTTTTATTATTTTTTCATTAATGGATAAAAGATTGGATGATTCTATTGCTGCTGATAATGTAGGAAAGAATATGGAACCTGAAGAAGAATTTCATATCAAGGATTTTCTTATTGTTATTAAAAACAAAGCTTGGTGGTATATTTCAATTTTATGTGTTTTGTTTTATTCTGCTGTTTTCCCTTTTTTAAAATTTTCAACGAACCTTCTTACCAATAAATTTGGCGTTGATGCAAATTATGCCGGTGCAATATCAGGATTATTACCTTTCGGTTGCATATTATTAACCCCAATTTTCGGAGGCATATATGACAGGAAAGGCAAAGGGGCAACTATTATGATTATTGGTGCATTTATTATTTTCTTCGCACATTTATTATTTGCTCTTCCATTTATCACTAATTGGTATTTTGCTGTTATTTTGGTTATAATGATAGGTATAAGTTTTTCACTTGTCCCTTGTGCTATGTGGCCTTCTGTTTCAAAAATAATTCCCGATAAACAATTGGGTTCTGCTTATGCCGGCATTTTTTGGTTGCAAAATCTGGTGGCTTTATTTCTTCTGCCAACAGCTATGGGATTTATTTTAGAAAAATATTGCATAACAGCTTATAATGGCAAAGTTCCCATTTATGATTATTCGCTTCCAATGCTCATTTTTATGAGTTTGGGTGTTTTGGCTGTTGTTTTTGCGTTTCTGTTAAAAGCAGAAGACAAGAAAAAAGGATACGGTCTCGAATTACCTAATGCTAAGAATTAAATTCATGATAGTGGGTGGCATAGCAAAAAACTTCAATGGGTTTTTATGATAAAATTTTATATTATCTTTGCTTTGCAAAAAAGTTTTGAAATGAAAACAGAACTCATTAATTTTTTATTTACAAATAGTATCTAATTTAGTTACTTCTGTAAAAATATTTTTTACCACAATTATAAAGTTAAAAAAATGTTGATATTCTAAATTCCAATATATAAGGGATTCCAAAAAATAATTTAATTTTGTATAACCTTTATAAACAATTTTTCGTAGAATAGGTTAGTATTATACTAATTTTGCATTCTCAGTTGTTTTTATTACATTTGAAAAATAATGAAGTTTAAACGTAATTTTATAGTAAAACTTTAAATACCTATGAAAAAATATATATTAATAACCCTAAAAGTAATTTTATCATATCTGGTAATTTTATTTGCTCAAACGACTTTTGCCCAAAATAATGTTGGCATAGGAACTACAACTCCAGATCCGTCTGCAGTTTTACATTTAGATGCAATTGATAAAGGATTTCTGGTTCCAAGAATGACTACAGCACAGAGGTTAGCAATGATACCATTACCTCCGGCAAATGCATTACTCGTATACGATACAGAAGTGCCTTGTTTCTTTTATTGGGACGCAACTGCCATTCCAGCCGATAAATGGATTTCACTTTGTACTTTACCTGGTGTTACAGGACCAACAGGACCTCAAGGAGCTACCGGTGATACGGGTACAGCAGGACCAGCAGGACCCACGGGGCCTCAGGGAGTATCAGGAGTTCAGGGGATACAAGGAATCCCTGGTGATACAGGGCCTACAGGTATTCAGGGAACACAGGGTATTCAGGGAATAACTGGAGGACAGGGACTTCAGGGAGTTGCAGGTGATACGGGACCTACAGGTATTCAAGGAACACAAGGTATTCAAGGAAATACAGGACCTCAAGGACCAAGTGGTGATAAATTTGCAACAAGTGATGGAGTTACATGCTATACAGGTCCGCTTGCTATAAGTCCACCTGATTATACTTACATAGTTGGAACAGGTTTGGCTTATACTGTCGGTGAAAGTGTTGTTATAGCTTTTGATGCCACTAATTTCATGATAGGAAATGTAGTTTCTTATAATCCGGCAACCGGTGCATTAACGGTTACTGTTACAAGTATTACTGGATTAGCAGGAGTTACAGGATACTGTACTTGGCAGGTAAATCTTAACGGTGCTGCCGGTGGACAAGGACCTCAAGGACCTCAGGGACTTCAGGGTATTCAGGGACCTCAAGGTAATACCGGACCTCAGGGTAATGCTGGACCTACAGGACCACAAGGACCTAGTGGAGTACAAGGACCTCAGGGTGATATTGGTGTTACCGGACCTCAAGGAAATCAAGGACCAACAGGAGCACAAGGACCTATGGGAGCACAAGGGCCTATAGGAGCACAAGGACCCACAGGAGCTCAAGGTGACGCAGGACCAACCGGACCAACAGGAGTTAAAGGCGACACGGGAACAACCGGACCGACAGGTTCAATTGGAAACACAGGACCCGCAGGACCAACAGGACCAACAGGAGTTAAAGGCGACACGGGAACAACCGGACCAACAGGTTCAATTGGAAACACAGGTCCCGCAGGACCAACCGGACCAACAGGAGTTAAAGGCGACACGGGAACAACCGGACCGACAGGTTCAATTGGAAACACAGGTCCCGCAGGACCAACTGGACCAACAGGAGTTAAAGGCGATACCGGAACAACCGGACCAACAGGTTCTATAGGAAACACAGGTACCGAAGGACCAACCGGACCAACCGGAGTTAAAGGCGACACAGGAACAACTGGACCGACGGGCGTTACCGGAGCAACAGGACTAGGTATTACAAGTATCGGAACTCAGCCAGATGGAACTATCTTTGTTGTACAACCTCAATCTCCTTTTTATATTGCTAATAATGATACATCTATGAGGGTATGGAGAATATCCGGCAACGCTGACACTGATCCGTCTAAGCATTTTATCGGAACAACGAATGCAAAAGACTGGGTTATAAGAACCAGTAACGCTGAAAGAATTCGGGTACTTGCAGGCGGAAATGTTGGAATAGGAGTGGTTGTTCCAAATGAAAAACTTGAAGTAGGAGGAAAAATAAGAGCAAATACTGTATTTAATGTAAATGGAACTGATGGTGTAACAAATGTTGCAGCAGGAACACCAACAGACGTCCAAGTAACTGGTGGTATTATCACATCTATAACAAAAGTAGCTGGTTACTCAGGAACAATTGATGTTATGGATGGTGATGCAATACATACACATCATTTTACATTTACCAACGGAGTTTTGACAGGATATAGCATAACCCCATAATTCAAAACAATAAATAAAAAAAAGGTTGTTCTTGCACGAAGAACAACCTTTTTTATTAAAATTTAATGAAAGGGTGCTTTGAAATTAATTTTTCTTTTTGAATTTTGATTTTCTCAATAAAATTTTGATAGGATTTAGTATTATTATTAAAAGGTTTGTGCTTTAAATCTTTATTTATTTTTTCTATTTCTGAAATTATTTTTATTGTTTCCTCGTCAAAATACATTTGCGAAAATTTTTCGAAAACATAATTCACAGCAGTATTATTAGGATGAAGCATATCATCGGCATAAAATCTATAGTCCCGCAAATCATCCATTAGTATTTCATACGATGGAAAATATTTTGTGTTTTTAAATAAATCAAGCAATTTATTTATCGCTAATATTAATGTCGCCTTGCTAACCTGATTTCCGAATGCTCCGTCTTTCCAATGACGTACAGGGCTTATCGTAAAAATAATTTTTAATTTAGGATTAAATTTCAGTAAGGAAGTTATTAATATTTTATATTCTCCAACAATTTCCTCAACACTTAAAATTTTCTTATCAAAATTATTTTCAGGCAGTTTATGGCAATTGGCAACTGTTTTGCCGGTTGTTCTTAATTTGTAAATCCATGCTGTTCCGAAAGTGATAAAAAGAAATTCTGAACTTTTTAAAAACTCTGACGAATATTCAATTCTTTCATTAATGTTATTCAAACATTCATCAATATTGGAATTGGAAAACCTACCATGATGAAAAAAGCTAAACCATTGCTCATTGTAAGATTGCAAATTTTCCTTTTTAAAGATGCTTTTATCTATTAAAATTTCGAGGCAATTTTTTATTGAAGTAGGATTATAAACTATTCCAAAAGGATTTATATCAATCGGAAATTTTAATTCCTCAAGTTTTTCCCCGATACTTTCGGTAAAACAAGAACCGATAAACATAGATTTTGTGTGATACGAAAGTTCAAATTTTGATTTCGGAACATCTATAATAGTACGAAATTCTGACATAAAAGTTTCCGGTTTATAGTTTTCAGTTCTCAGTTAATAATTTTCAATTCCACAAATTCACCACTTTAAAAATTCACAATTTATTTTTTTAAATCCTAAATCTTAAATCCTTAATCCTAAATCAAAACAAACTCTCTATTATTTCATCATCAACTAAATTTGGTAAAGTAACTTTTAATTTTTCTTCTGTTTGCATTGCCCGTTTTATTGCAAACATTGCCTCATTGTTTCTTGCCCAGCTTCGGCGGGCTATTCCGTTGTTCACATCCCAATAGAGCATTATTTTTAGTTTTCTTTCAGCATCGTCGGTACCATCTAAAACCATTCCGAAACCACCGTTAATAACTTCACCCCAGCCAACACCGCCGCCATTGTGAATTGAAACCCATGTTGCGCCTCTAAATGAATCACCGATTACATTTTGAATTGCCATGTCGGCAGTAAATTTTGAACCGTCGTAAATATTTGATGTCTCTCGATATGGTGAATCTGTGCCTGAAACATCGTGATGGTCTCTTCCAATAACAATTGGTGCCGAAATTTTTCCATTTCTTATTGCTTCGTTAAAAGCACTTGCAATTTTAATTCTTCCTTCGCAATCGGCATATAAAATGCGGGCTTGCGAACCAACAACAAGTTTATTTTTTTCTGCCGCTTTTATCCAATGTATGTTATCAGCCAATTGCTGTTGAATTTCTTTTGGAGCAGTTTTTTTTATTTCTTCAAGAATATCTGTTGCAATTTTATCTGTAGTTCTTAAATCTTCCGGTTTTGAAGAAGTGCAAACCCAGCGGAAAGGACCAAATCCATAATCGAAACACATTGGTCCCATTATGTCCTGAACATACGAAGGATATTTGAAATCGCCATTAGGTTTAAAAATATCGGCTCCTGCTTTTCCTGCTTCAAGCAAAAATGCATTTCCATAATCAAAAAAATACATTCCTTTTTTTGTAAGTTCGTTTATTGCCGCGACTTGTCGCTTCAATGAAGTATAAACTTCCTGTTTGAATTTTTCGGGATTTTTCGAGAGCATTTCTTTTGCCTCTTCAAAACCAAGAGTAACCGGATAATAGCCACCGGCAAAAGGATTATGAAGTGATGTCTGGTCGGAACCCAATTCAATTTTTATATTTTCTTTTGCGAATTTTTCCCATAAGTCAACAATATTGCCAAGATATCCAAGCGATACAGCCTCTTTATCAGTTCTTGCTTTTTCAATTCTCTGAATTAATTGAGCAAGATTGTCGTAAACTTCATCAACCCAACCTTGCGAATGACGAGTTTTTAAAGCTTTCGGATTTACTTCGGCAATAACTCCGATTGCTCCTGCAATAACAGCAGCTTTTGGCTGAGCACCCGACATTCCGCCAAGGCCGGAACTCACAAAAACTTTTCCTGCAAGAGTTCCATCTCCGCCTTTAATTCTTCTCCCTGCATTAAGTACTGTAATTGTTGTGCCATGAACAATTCCCTGCGGACCTATATACATAAACGAACCTGCTGTCATCTGTCCGTATTGTGAAACACCAAGTGCATTAAACTTTTCCCAGTCATCGGGTTTTGAATAATTCGGAATTACCATTCCGTTTGTAACAATAACTCTTGGTGCTTCTTTATGTGATGGAAACAAACCAAGCGGATGTCCCGAATATAAAACCAATGTCTGCTCATCAGTCATTTCGGCAAGATATTTCATAGTAAGTAAATACTGAGCCCAGTTCTGAAATACAGCACCATTGCCCCCATAAGTGATTAATTCGTGAGGATGTTGAGCAACTGCATTGTCAAGGTTGTTGCTAAGCATCAGCATTATTGCTGCTGTGTGCTTTGATTTATGCGGAAACTCATCAATACTTCTTGCATGAATTTTATAATCAGGGCGAAAACGATACATATAAATTCTGCCATATTCCAGTAATTCTTTTGCAAATTCATCAGCAAGAATTTTGTGATGTTTTTGAGCAAAATATCTCAACGCATTTCTGAGAGCAAGTTTTTTTTCTTCTTTTGAAAGAATATCTTTTCTTTTCGGAGCATGATTTATTTCTGTATCATATTTGTGCGGTTCCGGCAATTCATCGGGAATACCTTTGAGAATTGCATTTTTAAAATCATCAGAATTCATTTTATTTTTAATTTTATGAAGCATAAAAATACGAAAGATTTGATTATTAATAAATGATATTCAAAATAATTAGATTCTACATACGTTTAAATCCTAATTCCTAAATCCTTAATTCTAAATTATCCCTATTTTCATACTAAACTCACGAAATATTTTTAGATTTGTAATAAATTATATTAATCATTTTTATGTCTTTTAAGAATCTAAAACAATTTATTGACATACTTGAATCAGAAAATGAATTAGCGAGAGTTAAAGCTTTTGTTAATCCCGAACTTGAAATTGCTGAAATTGCTGATAGAGTTGTGAAATCAAATGGAAAAGCTTTGTTATTTGAAAATACCGGAACTGATTTCCCTGTTTTAATTAATGCTTTCGGTACTGAAAAAAGAATGACAATGGCTCTTGGGGTTGATAAACTTGATGATGTCGGCGTTGAAATGAACAGGATTTTTAAAAATTTTGCGGGTTCGAAAAATACATTTTTCAATAAAATAAAATCCATACCCGAACTTATAAATATTGCAAGCTGGCTCCCTAAAGTAAAATCAGGCAGAGGCGAATGTCAGGAAATAATAAATAAAAATCCCAATTTAACAAAATTGCCAATTTTGAAATGCTGGAAACATGATGGCGGAAGATTTATAACCTTGCCGATTGTTCACACAAAAGACCCACTCACAGGAACAAGAAATACCGGCATGTACAGAATGCAGGTTTTTGAAAAGGACTTAACAGCAATGCATTGGCATTTGCACAAAGGTTCTGCTCATCATTTTGATGAATACAAAAAACTAAAACACAGAATGCCTGTTGCTGTTGCTCTCGGAGGTTCTCCCGTTTACACTTATGTTGCAACTTCTCCTCTTCCCGATAATTTTGACGAATATATTTTTGCGGGCTTTCTGCAAAAGAAAAAAGTTGAACTTGTAAAATGTATTACTCAGGATATTGAAGTGCCTGCCGATGTTGATTTTGTCATTGAGGGATATATTGACCCATCGGAAGATTTTATTCTTGAAGGACCTTTCGGCGACCATACCGGCTTTTACTCGCTTGCTGATTATTATCCGAGATTTCATGTAACCTGCATTACACATAGAAAAGATGCTATTTATCCTGCAACCATTGTTGGCATTCCACCGCAGGAAGACGCGTGGCTTGGAAAAGCAACGGAAAGAATTTTCTTAAATCCCATAAGAATGACTATTGCTCCCGAAATTATTGATATGACTATGCCTACGGAAGGTGTATTTCATAATATGGCAATTGTAAAAATTAAAAAAACTTTTGAAGGACAGCCGCAAAAGGTTATGAATTCACTGTGGGGCGCAGGACAAATGATGTTCAACAAAATAATGCTGGTTTTAAATGAAAATTCCGATTTGCTCGATTACACTAAAATAGCTCAACTTGTTTCAAGAAATGTGGATATTGAAAAAGATATTTTTCTTTCAAAAGGACCACTTGATGTGCTTGACCATTCTTCAAATAAATTTACATTCGGCGGTAAACTCGGAATTGATGCAACAAATGAGCGAGAGCAAATAATAACAACAAATTATAAATTAAATGTTGAAGAAATAAAATTAAATCATCCTGAAATAATCGAAGTCAACAATGAGTTACTGAAAAAAAATATTTCTGTCATTTTTATTTCAGTTAAAAAAAATAAAAAAAATCATTTAAAAGAACTGAACGAAAAGCTTGCCGGCAAAGGTTATTTCGAAAATATTAAGTTTATTGTTTATATTGATGATAACGTTGATATTTTTTCAATTAAAGATATTGTTTGGCTCACATGCAATAACATTGATGCAAGCCGTGATATTTATTTGAACAAAACTTTTCTTGCAATTGACGGCACCCGAAAAACCAAAGAATACGATGATTTTGAAAGAAATTGGCCTAATATAATTGTTGCCGATGACGACACAATAAAATCAATTGACGAAAAATGGAATACCCTTGGCATAGGAGAATTTATTTCTTCGCCTTCACTGAAATATAAAAAAATGCTTTTTGAGGGAGATGCTGAAACAAAAGAATAATAAAAGGAATTGGGTTTATACAATTAACGATTAACTTGTATATATTTAAGGCACATTTAAACTACTTCACATTTTTTATTTTTGCACTCACAATAGAGATTATGAATAATGCCGTCAGACAAGCCAATTCGTGGAACAAGAACTTTATTTGAATTAACATTTCTCATTATCGTTAAAAATAGCTTTGCAGCAGGAACGATAACATCGGCACGGTCGGGACGTAAACCAAGTTCTTCAATTCTCGCCTCAAGTGGCAACCCTTTAAGTTCTCTATATCCCTTTCGGAGCGTACTGTATGGCAGTTGCATCGCTCCTTTTTTTCCGTAAAGCTTACTCAGTTTATTTATATTTCCACCGGAACCGACACATATTATTTCATCATACTTGCTTCGCAGATTTTGTAGCCATTTGATAAAACGTTCCCATTCTTCCGCTTTAACACTGCTTTGTAATATACGGATTGTTCCTATATCAAATGAACTGTATTCGGCAAGTTTGTTGCTTTTTATCACCGAGAGTTCTACGCTTCCTCCTCCAACATCAACATATAGAAATCTTTCGTCTTTATTTTCAGGGTCCATGTTATGTGAAGCACAAACTATTTCAGCTTCTTTCAAACCGTCAATAATTTCAATTTTTATCCCCGTTTCTTTTTCGATACAATTTACAATTTCGCCTTTGTTCATTGATTCCCTCAATGCAGCAGTTGCATAAGCTTTATATGCCAACGGTTTGTAAACTTCTATCAGGTGTTTAAATGCTTTCATCGTATTGACAAGGTTTTCGATTTTCTCATCCGTGATTTTTCCGAGTTCAAACGAGTCAATACCAAGGCGCAAAGGGACACGTATAAGAGATGATTTTTCGAACACAACTTTGTCTTTATGTTCAAAAACATTTGTAAAAAGCAACCTTCCGGCATTAGAACCTATATCAATAGCTGAAAAAAGCATTTGTTTATTGTTGTTATTTATTATATGTAAATCAGTGCTTTTATTTTGAAGTACCTATAAATTTAAAGAGTTTGTTGTTTGTGGTTTGTTGTTGTTCTTTTTAACTACAAACAACAAACATTTTAAACGACAAACTTATAGATATTTCAAACTTTATGTTTTTTTGCGTACTTATTCAAATATTCACTAAATCAAAACTCCATTTTTTCTTTCATTAAGCATTTTGGGGCAAACGAAAAAAATCAGTTTGTTTTTATTTTTCACGGTATTGCTCCAGTTGTTTCCTTCAATATTAATAACAGCAAAACCTGTAGTTGGCATGTAATCGAGCATTGCATCGGAATGTTTGTTGACGAAATCAGTCAAAGTGGGATTATGTCCGAAAATCATTGCGGAATTATACTCATCGGAAATATCAGTTATAACTTTTTCCATCTCTTGTATTGTTGAATAGTATAAATTCATTTCCGGAATAATTTTTTCAGGTGGATAATTAAGTGTGTGCGTGAAAATTTGAGCGGTTTTCATTGCTCTTATTGCCGGACTTGCAATTACTATATCCGGAGAAATTCCTTTTTTTGCAATATATTCTGCAATCAAAGCAGCATCTTTTAATCCTCTTTCATTCAGAGGTCTTTCAAAATCTTCAACGGAAAAATTATCACGGTCGGATTTTGCATGACGAACGATATATAATGTTTTCATCTATTTGAATTTCTTAAAAAAAAGTTAATTGTTAATCATTAATAGTTGTTTCAGGCATATTTCCTAATAACAATTATCAAAAATGTCGTAACATATTTTTCACTAAAATAAAAAAATCTTTCGAATTATGCTCGAAAGATTTCATTTATTTTTATATGAAATGATTATTTATGCTTTTACTTCGGAAAGAACCGAAACAAAAGACCTGTCTTTTCTTCCTTTTTTATATTCAACAATACCGTCAATAAGAGCAAACAGGGTGTGGTCTTTTCCTATGCCAACATTTACTCCAGGGTTATGCACTGTTCCGCGTTGTCTAACCAAAATATTTCCGGATACTACTTTTTGTCCTCCGTAAATCTTAATTCCAAGCCGCTTGCTGTGCGATTCTCGACCATTTGATGAGCTTCCCGCTCCTTTCTTGTGTGCCATGAAAGTTTAATTTTAAATTATATTTATTCTTCTCCTTTTTTGCTCTTTGTCTTTGCTCTTGTTTTTGTTGCTGCTTTTGCTTCTATTTCTGCTTCTTTTTTTGTTTCAGTTTCAGCTTCTGCATTTGGTTTAGCTGCTTTTACCGCTTTTGCCTTTTTGGGTTTTGTGGTTTTTATTCCTCCAATGCTTTCTATCTCAATTTCCGTAAGCATTTGGCGATGACCGTTAAGCTTCTGATATCCTTTTCTTCTCTTTTTCTTAAAAACTAAAACTTTGTCACCTCTCAAATGAGAAATTACTTTGGCGGAAATTTTTATTCCTTCAACAGTTGGATTGCCAATACTTATTTTACCATCATCATCAACCAGCAATACTTTTTCAAATTCAATACTTTTTCCCGGTTCTTCATTTAAACGATGAATAAATAACCGTTGCTCGTTTTCAACTTTAAACTGCTGTCCTGCTATGTCAACTATTGCGTACATCTTGATTCGTTTTTTGATTTTATATATTTCTTATCTAAATAAAAGAGGAGTGCAAAAGTAAAAAAATAAAATGAATTTACAAAGTTTTTATACTTTTTTCTCTAAATATAGAAATAAATGCAATATTTTTGCAAAAAATAAAAAATCATACAAAATGAGCATAATCAGAATTGCAATTCAGAAATCAGGAAAGCTGACGGAAGAATCTTTAAAATTAATAAAAGAATGTGGAATTCAAATAAATTACAGCAACAACAAGTTAAAAACAACTTCTTCAAATTTTCCGTTGGAAATTTTATTTTTGCGTGACGATGACATTCCCGGATACGTTGAAGACAACATTGCTGATTTGGGTATTGTCGGAAATAACATAATTGAAGAAAAATCAAAAAAGGTGAAAGTCGTTAAATCGCTTGGTTTTTCAAAATGTCGGCTTTCTGTTGCTGTTCCTAAAAATGCCGAATATAAAGGATTAAAATATTTACAAGGTAAAAATATTGCAACTTCATATCCTAATATTCTCGGAAAGTTCTTAAAATCAAAAAACATACAGGCATCAATTCACGAAATAAGTGGTTCTGTTGAGATTGCTCCCAGCATTGGACTTGCCGACGCTATTTTTGATATTGTAAGTTCGGGAAGTACTTTAATAAGCAACGGACTTAAAGAAGCTGAAACTGTTTTATTTTCGGAAGCTGTACTAATTTCAAATAAAAATCTTGTAAAAGAAAAACAGAAAATCCTTGATGATTTATTGTTCAGAATCGAATCGGTGCAGAAAGCTAGAGGGTATAGATATATTTTGCTTAATATCCCCAATAATAAAATCCAAAATGCAATTGATATATTACCCGGAATGAAAAGCCCTACAATTCTGCCTCTGGCTGATAAAGGATGGAGTTCCTTACATTCAGTTATTCACGAGGATGATTTCTGGAAAATAATAGGAGAACTTAAAAAAGTAGGTGCACAAGGAATTCTGATTGTTCCTATTGAAAAAATGGTGGTTTAAAAATTAGTACTTAAATCTATGTAAAAAATATGCATTTAAAAGTTACTAATTAATTGCAAAAAAGTTTTTAAATGAAAGTATTCAAATTTGGCGGTGCATCAGTAAAAGATGCCGACTCTGTAAAAAATTTAGTTGATATTCTGAAAATTTTTGGTAACGAAAAAATTGTTATTGTTATTTCTGCAATGGGAAAAATGACAAATGCTTTTGAAAAGCTTACCGGTGTTTTTTTCAATAAACAAGATACTTCCGAAAGTTTTAATTTTATAAAAAAATTTCATATTGAAATTGCGAAAAAATTATTTTCTGTCAAAGAGCATATAATTTACCACGAGTTATCTGATATTTTCAGTTCGCTGGAAACTTATTTTAAAAAAGAACCATCTCAGGATTATGATTTCGAATACGACCAGATTGTTTCAAATGGCGAAATTATTTCCACAAAAATCGTAAGTGCATATTTGAATGATGCGGGAATTAATTGTCAATGGCTCGATGCAAGAGATTTAATAAAAACCGATAATAATTATCGTGATGCAAAAATTAACTGGCAATTAACACAAGAACAATCAAAAAAAAATATTCTTCCATTATTCTCAAATAAAAAATCAATTGTTCTTACACAAGGTTTCATAGGTCGGGCATCTGATGGAAATTCGACAACACTTGGCAGGGAAGGTTCGGATTATTCCGCTGCCATAATTGCATATTCGCTGGATGCAGAGGAAGTAATCATCTGGAAAGATGTATCGGGTGTGCTAAATGCCGACCCGAAATGGTTTGACGAAACAATAAAACTCGAACAAATTTCTTATCATGATGCAATAGAATTGGCATATTACGGAGCAACTATTATTCATCCAAAAACCATTAAGCCGCTTCAAAACAAACAAATTCCTTTATTTGTTCGTTCTTTTATCAAACCCGAAGAACAGGGAACTATTATAAAAGACGACATAACTACTTTGAAAGTTCCTTCTTTTATTTTCAAGGTAAATCAGGTTTTAATCACAATTTCTCCAAAAGATTTTTCATTTATTGTTGAAGAAAATTTGCGAGACATATTTCATATTTTCACGGAAATGAAAATAAAAATAAATGTAATGCAAAATTCAGCAATCAGATTTTCAGTTTGTGTTGACCATGATGAAAGAAGATTACCTCCTCTAATAAGCAAACTGAAAGAAAAGTTCAAAGTACTTTACAATTCGGGTTTGGAGCTTATCACAATACGCCATTATGACCAAAACACAATTGATAGGGTTTGCGTTGAAAAAGAAATTCTGCTCGAACAAAAAAGTCGAACTACTGTGCAGCTTGTTGTGAAGCCACAGAAAGTCATTGGTCAATAGTAAAAAAACTTCAAAATTCGTTATTCGACATTCATTATTCATTATTTTCTGTTATATTAATTTGAGTTTAAAAATATCGAACATCGAACACTGAATTTCGAATGTCGAAGTTTAACAATTTAGCAATTTAACGATAAGACATAATAACAAAACCAACAACTATTTTTTTAAAATATCCCAAAAATCTTTTAAGTTTGCACAACTTTAAACTAAAAACTCTAAACTAAACCATGGAACTTAGCGAACAAGAAATCATACGTCGCGATTCTCTCAAAGAATTGTTAAATATGGGTATTAATCCATACCCTGCCGAATTATTTGAAATAAATATTTCATCAAAAGAAATTCTCGAAAATTTTCCGAAAGATAATTCGCTTTATCAGGATATAAGCATTGCAGGAAGAATAATGAGCCGCAGAATAATGGGCAATGCCTCGTTTATCGAAATACAGGACTCCTTTGGAAGAATGCAATTATATTTTAAACGTGATGATATTTGCTCCGGCGATGATAAAACATTATATAATACGGTTTTTAAAAAACATCTTGACATCGGCGACATTATCGGAGTGAAAGGTTATGTTTTTGTAACCCAAATGGGCGAAATAACAATTCATGTCAGAGAATTTAAAATACTTTGCAAATCGCTGCGACCATTGCCGATTGTAAAAGAAAAAGACGGAGTAACTTATGATGCATTCACCGACCCCGAACAACGTTATCGCCAACGATATGTTGACCTTGTAGTAAATCCACAGGTTAAAGAAACTTTTATAAAAAGAACACAGTTGGTAAATTCAATGCGTGAGTTTTTAAATAATAAAAAATACCTTGAAGTTGAAACTCCTATACTGCAACCTATATATGGTGGTGCGGCAGCTCGTCCTTTCAAAACTCATCACAACACTCTTGACACAACTTTATATCTGAGAATTGCAAATGAGCTTTACCTAAAACGATTAATTACCGGAGGTTTTGATGGTGTGTATGAATTTGCAAAAGATTTCCGCAACGAAGGAATGGACAGATTTCACAATCCAGAATTTACACAAATGGAACTTTATGTTGCTTATAAAGATTATGAATGGATGATGAACCTTGTTGAAGAAATGGTTGAAAAAATTGCAATAGATTTGCATGGAACTACCGATGTTAAAGTTGGAGAAAACATAATAAGTTTCAAACGTCCGTGGAAAAGATTTACGATGTATGAGGCAATTCAGAATTTTGCAAATGTTGATGTTTCAAACATGAATGAAGAAGAAGTGAGAGCAGCAACAACAAAACTTGGAATTGAAGTTAATGAAACAATGGGACGTGGAAAATTAATTGATGAAATTTTCGGAACATTTTGCGAACCAAAATTAATACAACCTACATTTATCACCGACTATCCCATAGAGATGTCGCCGCTTGCAAAAAAACACCGTTCGCAAAAGGGATTGGTTGAGCGTTTTGAAGCAATATGCAACAGCAAAGAAATTTGCAATGCCTTTTCGGAATTAAACGACCCGCTCGACCAACGTCAACGCTTTGAGGAGCAACTCGAACTCGGCAAACGCGGTGATGAAGAAGCAATGGTGCTTGATGAAGATTTTCTCTGTGCTATAGAACACGGTATGCCGCCAACAGCAGGACTCGGAATAGGAATTGACCGCCTGACAATGATTATGACAAATGCAAATTCCATTCAGGATGTGCTTTTCTTCCCTCAAATGAGGCCATTGAAAAAAGCTGTTGCTGCAAAAAAGGAAGATTTTATGGCACTCGGAATCCCTGAAGAATGGGTCGAAGTAATTCAAAAAGCCGGATATAATTCACCAAGCGATTTAAAAAACGTAAATCCCAACAAACTTTTCAACGACCTTTGTGGATTGAAAAAGAAACTGAAACTTACAATCACTAATCCGAATATTGAGGATGTTAAGAAATGGGTTGGTTGATTTTTTAAATTTATAAAACAAATTTATATTTTTTATATTTGTAAATATATTTCATGTATATGTGGCAATCTCTCAAAAAATACAGAGAAAAATATTTAAAACTTGGATTGCAGCATCCGAATGACTATGAGAAATTCTGCATGATTTCTATTGTTTATAATTCATCGAAAATTGAAGGATGTTCTTTATCTGAAACAGATACAAAGATATTAATCGAGAATGACATTACCGCTAAAGGAAAACCGCTTCGTGACCATTTATTAGTTAAAGACCATTACAAAGCATTTTTGTTTATAAAGGAACAAGCATTAAAAAAGAGAAAAATATCAGTTGATTTCATTAAAGAGGTTAATGCAAAAGTGATGGAAAATACAGGAGGTATTGTAAAATCCATGGCAGGAGAATTTGATACTTCAAAAGGTGATTTACGCTGCGCTCAAGTGTATGTTGATAAAAAATATTTTTCCGATTATAAAAAAGTACCGAATTTACTTGATAAATTATGTACTGCAATAAATAATAAAATTGATAAAGTAAAAGATAACGATATCATCAAACTATCGGCAGACATTCATTACAACTTAGTGAATATTCATCCCTTTGGTGATGGAAATGGAAGAACTTCAAGATTATTTATGAATTACATTCAGCTTTATCATCACGAGCCGTTAATAAAAATATTCACTGAAGACAGGAAAGAATATATAAACGCGCTAAATGAAACAGAGGATAAAGAAAATCCAGATATATTCAGGGATTTTATTTGTAAACAGCAAATAAAATTTTACGAAGAAGAAATAAAAAAAATCTCGAAATTAAATTCAGGATTTACCCTATTGATGTAGTTGTAGCTAAAAACGAAGTTATATTATAAAATGGAATCCCGCAGATACACAAATGGCGAAATAACAGTATTCTGGCGCCCCAAGCTGTGCAACCACAACGGATATTGTTATGAAAATCTGGAATCGGTTTTCGACCCGCTTGACAGACCTTGGGTAAACATGGATGGTGCTTCAACAAAGGAAATAGCAGATACTGTTGAACATTGCCCCACAGGTGCATTGACATATAAAAGAAATTCCGAACTAATTAAAGATAACAAAAAAGAAATGGTAAAAGATAGAGATAATGTAATAATTAATGTTACACCCAACGGACCTTTCTTGATTAAAGGCGATTTTATTATAATTGATAAAGATGGAACACAACTCCCAAAAAGAGACAAAGCAACGTTATGCCGATGCGGTGCTTCCAGAAATATGCCTTTCTGCGATGGAATTCATAAAGAAATAGATTTCAGAGGGTAAAGTTATTGAAATGCGCATAAACCCTGCGAGATTTTCAACGAATTTAATCCAAAAACAAAAATTTTTCTTCAAAAATCCTTTTTTATTTAATTTAGCTGTGTAACTTTGAAAACAATAATTACAGCAAAAAATTAAAATGAAAAAACTTTTATTATTCCTTTTTATAACAGCAGGATATTTTTATTCAAGCGGACAAACAGCAACAACGTGGTCATTGCAGAAATGCGTTGATTATGCTTTGCAGAATAACATTAATGTTAAGCAACAGGAGTTGAATACGAAATTATCAAAATCAACACTTACGCAAAGTTATTTCAGCACATTGCCCACAGTTAACGGTAGTGCTTCGCATTCCTACAATTACGGAAAAACTATTGACAGGTTTACAAATCTTTTTGCCACTAATGAAGTGCTTTCACAGAATTTTTATTTAAGCAGCGACATCACTATTTTCAATGGCTTTCAAACATATAATACCATACGGAAAAATAAAACCGATTATGAAGCAAGCACTTTCGACCTTGAAAAAATGAAAAATGATATTTCTCTTTCTATTGTTTCTGCATATTTGGCGATTTTATACAACGAAGAATTATATGAGCAAGCAAAAAGTCAGCTTGAAATCACTAAGCAGCAAGTTGAACTTACAGGAAAATTGGTTGATGCCGGAAAACTTGCAAAAGGAAATTTATTGCAGATTCAGGCACAGGCAGCTTCGGAAGAATTACAGGTAACAAATGCAAAAAACCAGCTCGCTCTTTCAAATCTCAATCTTCAGCAGATGCTTGACCTCGAACCATCGGCCAATTTTAAAATTGAAAAACCGGTAGTTGAATTGCCTGCGGAAATATCTGTCAAAGCCGAACCCGATAAAATATTTTCGGAAGCAGTTAAAATTCAACCCGAAATTAAAAGTGCCGAATTGAAAGTGCAAAGTTCGCAATACAATCTTTTTATTACAAAAGGAATGAGAAGCCCGAGTTTATCACTTCGCGGCGCTATTGGCACTGGCTATTCCGGTGCGAGTAAAACTTTCAAGGAATATCAATATGGCAGCTTTGATACTATCGGATATACTTTTGATGTAAATCACACACCTATTATTTCGGCTATACCAAGTTATACACCAATTTATGAAAATACTCCTTATAAGAAACAAATAAGTGATAACATAAATAAATCTTTCGGGTTTTATCTCACAATTCCAATCTTTAACGGGTTGCAGGTAAAAACAAATGTTGATAGGGCTAAAATAAATTTGCTGAATGCACAGTATAATCTACAACTTGCAAAAAACACATTAAGCAAAAGCATACAGCAGGCTTATGCCGACGCAACAGCGGCATTAAACAAATATTTTTCGACATTAAAAAGTGTTGAGGCATTGCAGGAATCGTATAAATATATAGAACAAAAATTTGATGTCGGAATGGTAACAACTACCGATTATAATGATGCAAAAAATAAAGTGGATAAAGCTAACCTTGACTTATTACAAGCAAAATACGATTATATTTTCAGAATAAAAATTCTGGATTTCTATCAGGGAAAGCCTTTGGTAATTAATAATTAATAATGAATAGTTAATAATTAAAATAAAAATTTCTAACTATAAACTATAAACTGAAAACTTTTTTAAAACATGAAAAAGAACAAAACATTAAAAATTATAGGAATAGTTGTTTTAGCTTTGATAGTGTTTATTGTTGTCGGCAAGAAAGCCGGTTGGATAGGAAACAAAGGAATTATAAGTATTGCCACCGATAAAGTAACACGCAAAACAATTATTGAAACGGTTTCTGCAAACGGGAAAGTTCAGCCGGTGATTGAAGTTAAAATAAGTCCCGATGTTTCAGGACAGATTTTAGAACTCAACGTTAAAGAAGGCGATAGTGTAAAAAAAGGTGATTTGCTTGCAAAAATAAATCCTGATATTTACGAATCCAACCTCGAAAGAATGGTCGCATCATTAAATACCACAAAAGCAAATCTTGCAAATTCCAAAGCACGACAGGCACAAGCAGAGGCGCAGTTCATAAATGCAAAACTCAGTTTCGAAAGAAATGAAAAATTGTGGAAACAAAATGCAATTTCGGCATCGGAATATGATGCTGCTAAATCGCAGTTTGAAGTTGCTAAAGCCGAAGTTGACGCCGCAAAGCAAAGCGTTGTTGCATCTGAATTTAATATTAAAAGCAGTGAGGCATCAATAAAAGAAGCACAAGATAACCTTACAAAAACAACAATTTTTGCACCATGCGACGGCACTATTTCAAAACTTAATGTTGAAAACGGAGAAAGAGTCGTAGGTACTTCACAGTTTACAGGAACAGAAATGATGCGCATTGCAAACCTCAACGAGATGGAGGTTAATGTTGAAGTTAATGAAAATGATATTGTGCGTGTGAAATTAAATGATACGGCATTAATTGAAATTGATGCTTTTCTCAACAGGAAGTTTAAAGGAATTGTTACCGAAATTGCAACATCAGCAAATACAACAGGCATAACTGCCGACCAGGTAACAAATTTTGTAGTAAAAATAAGAATACTAAAAGAATCATACAGGGATTTGTTAAAAGGCAAACCCTCATCATATTCGCCGTTCAGACCGGGAATGTCGGCAACAGTTGACATTCAAACCAAGACAGCCGAAAATGTTATCTGTGTGCCCATCGAAGCTGTGACAAGCAGGGGAGATACCGCCAAAAAACATATTGTTGAAAATAATAAACAGAAAAACAAAAGCGACGAAGAAAAAGCCAAAGAAGAAGAAAAGGAAAAAGCAAAACAATTTGCGGAAAATAAAATCGAAGAATGTGTTTTTATTTATGCTCAAGGAAAAGCAAAGTTGAAGAAAGTAAAAACAGGTATTCAGGATAATACTTATATTGAAATACTTTCCGGCTTAAAAGAAAATGACGAAATTATCACTTCTCCTTACCGAATTGTTTCGAAAGATTTGAAAGACGGCGATAATGTGAAAAAGGTTGATAAGAAAACTTTGTATTCTGGTAAAGATAATTCTTCGCAATAGTAAGTTGTTAACAGTTTGTTGTTAAATTGTTTTATTGTTAAATTGCTAATATCATTATTGATTGGTCATTTACCATTAATAAAAGTCATAAAGATTAAAAATAAATTTCATACATCTTACATCATACATCGTTTTTCAAATTATTAAATAAAAAATAAATTTGCCACAGATTAAAATAACTCAATAAGTGCCTCTAATCCTTAACATAGAAACCGCAACAAATATTTGTTCTGTTGCATTATCAGAAAAAGAAAATATTATTTCCTTTCGTGAAACAAGTATCGAAAATTCACATTCATCTTTATTGACAGTATTTATAGAAGAAATATTTAAGGAAGCAAAATTAAAATTATCAGACATTGATGCAGTTTCCATAAGCAAAGGACCAGGTTCATTCACCGGACTTCGTATTGGTGTTTCAACAGCAAAGGGATTGTGCTATGCACTCGAAAAACCATTACTTTCAGTAAATACACTGAAAGCAATGACCTTTGGTATTATAAAAAATAATAAAGATAAAAATGCTTTATACTGTCCCATGCTTGATGCACGAAGAATGGAAGTTTACACTGCTTTATTCAATTCAAACCTCGAAGAAGTTGAACCTACTAATGCCAAAATAATTGACGAAAAATCTTTTTCTGATATTCTATTAAAAACGAAAATTCTTTTTTTTGGTAGTGGAGCAAATAAATGCAAGGATTTTTATAAAGATACTAAGAATGCTGTTTTTATTCATGATTTCAACGCATCGGCAAAATATATGGCAGGGTTATCTTATCAAAAATTTCTTAAAAAAGAATTTGAAAATGTCGCCTATTTCGAACCGTATTATTTGAAAGATTTTTTTGCAACAACTCCGAAAGATAAGTTAGCGTAATTTTAATCGTTAGTAAAAAATTAAAATGTTTGTTGTTTGTAGTTTGTCGTTACGCTCAATTTTCCTCGTAACTCGTGATTTGTAGCTCGCAACCACACTTAAAAATCAATAAACAGGTTAGGTTAGTACCCATATTTTTCTTTCCACAATTTTTTCAATCTTTCTCTTATTTCATTTTCGCGGGGGTTGTTCTGGGGTTCATAAAATTTTTTACCTTTTATTTTTTCGGGTAAAAATTCCTGAGTTGCAAAGTTGTTGTCGAAGTCGTGAGCATATTTATAATCTTTTCCGTAACCAATATCTTTCATTAAGTTTGTAGGAGCATTGCGGATATGCAGAGGCACAGGCAAATCGCCATTTTCGCTGCATGCTCTTTTTGCATCAAGAATTGCCATATATGAAGCATTGCTCTTTGGTGAAGATGCAAGATATATCGCAGTTTGCGAAAGTATAAGCTGACATTCGGGATAGCCGATTACATTAACCGCCTGAAAACAATTATTAGCAAGTAAAAGTGCATTCGGATTTGCATTTCCGATATCTTCCGAAGCAAGTATTAACATTCTGCGAGCAATAAATTTCGGGTCTTCACCACCTTCAATCATTCTTGCCAAATAATAAACCGCAGCGTTGGGGTCGCTGCCTCGCATTGATTTTATGAATGCCGAAATTATATCGTAATGCTGCTCGCCGCCTTTATCGTACAATGCAATATTCTGCTGAACATATTTCAACACTTTTTCGTTTGTAACAATAATTTCTTTTGCATTTTCGGAATTAACAAAAAGCTCAAAAGCATTTAAAAGTTTTCTGGCATCGCCACCAGAAAGCCGCATTAATGCTTCATATTCCTCTACTTTTATTTTTTTATTCTTTTGTTGTTCCTCTTCGGCAACTGCAATTTCAAGTAATTTCAGCAAATCATCTTTTTCAAGCGATTTTAAAATATAAACCTGACAACGCGACAAAAGTGGCGATATTACTTCAAAAGAAGGGTTTTCGGTTGTGGCACCTATTAAAGTGATTATTCCTTTTTCAACTGCACCGAGCAGTGAATCCTGCTGGGCTTTATTAAAGCGGTGGATTTCATCAATAAATAAAATTGAATTTTTTTCTGTCTTTGCCGTTTCAATAACTTCGCGAACATCTTTAACACCGGAGCTTATAGCACTTAAAGTATGGAAAGGACGCTCAAGTATTTTTGAAATAATAAAAGCAAGCGTAGTTTTGCCCACTCCCGGCGGTCCCCAGAAAATCATCGAAGGAATATTGCCCGATAATATTGATTTCTGCAAAATAGCTCCTTCACCGACAAGATGTTTTTGCCCGATAAATTTTTCAAGAGTGTCGGGACGCAGTCGTTCGGCAAGAGGTGAAAGGTTGTTCATTGTTATTTTAATAATTTTTATTAAAATATAAAATTACAAAAAAATCAATGATTATTTACTGCCTGCTATAAATTTTATTTATTTACCGTTTACTTATTCATTTCTACCGAAAACTGATTTGTACTTGTAATCGGGATTTTTATTCTTTATTTTTATAAGAAAACTCAAATAAAAGAAGTTGTTAAAATACAATCAAAAGAGGTTTTATCAAAAGTAAAATTTTAGTATTTTTTTCTCTGCGGTTCTCTGCGATTACTCGGTGAATCTCTGTGTAACAATAAAATAAAAAATTACACAGAGAGCCACAGAGAATGCACAGAGTTACACAGAGTACTTTTGAGGCACCCTTTTTTAATATCCAATAATCAAAGTTTTTCCCGAGTAATGAAATTTTGAAACGTTAAGTACTAATTTTATGCTATTAATAAAAAGTTAATAAAAAATCCTTTCCGTTCCTTCTTTCAAGTTTTATAATAACTAATTTTGTTAATTACAGTAATTCTCAAATTTAGAATGAACGAATATTATAATTCATCCAAGGAATTTCTTAACCTTAATTTTCTCGAAAATTCAACTTTTGATTGTTTGATTTTTTTCCTGATTATTATTTGCGGAATTATTTTTAGGAAACTTATTTCGAAGTTGCTAAGCTCCATACTTTACAGGTTCTTTAAAAAGTATTCATTAGACATTACAATCAGTAAATTCACTTCATTATTGATTAAGCCATTGGGATTATTCACTTTATTAATTTTTATTTATATAGCATTCTCATTCATAAAATTTCCGTCATACTGGAATCTCGCTCCTGAAAGTGAATTCGGAATTAAAATGATTTTTAAAAAAGGATACCAGATTTTGCTGATTTATTCAATTATTGTTATATCTCTTAGAATGATTGATGCAGTGGGAGTAATAATGAAGCACCGTGCAGAAAAGACCGAAACAAAAATGGACGACCAGTTAGTGCCATATATTGTTGATAGTTTAAAAGTAATTGCAGTAATTTTTGGTGTATTTTTTATTCTCGGTTCGGTATTTAAACTAAATATAACTTCGCTGATTGCAGGATTGGGAATTGGCGGTTTGGCTGTTGCCCTCGCAGCAAAAGAATCAATCGAAAACTTACTCGGCTCATTTACTGTTTTTCTTGATAAACCTTTTATAGTGGGTGATTTAATTACAACCGGAAATGTAACGGGAGTTGTTGAAAAAATCGGATTTCGTAGCACAAGAATCCGCACCTTAGATAAAAGTTACCTCACAATTCCCAATAAAAAAATAGTTGACTCTGAACTGGAAAATATTTCAATGAGAACTTTTCGCAGAGTGTTTTATAAAATTACATTGACATTCGATACAAAAACCGAGCAAATTAACAATATTGTAAATGGGATTCAAAAACTTATTGACGAACATAAAGATACGAATAATGAGGGTTTGGTAAGGTTTGAAGGATTCGGTGAAAATGGCATGATTATAATGATTAATTATTTTGTTGATACAAAAGAATGGGCATATTACATGAAAATAAGAGAAGAAATTAATTTGAAAATAATGGAAATAATAAATAAAAATAATTGCAGATTTGCTTGTCAGACAAGGGAAGTGTATTTACATAAATAAATTAAAAGATTAAATAGAGTTTGTCCATAATGTCCGATTTCTTCGTTATTCTCGTTTTAAAAATCAGTCATTTACTTTAGTAAACTTCTGATTTTTAAAACCTCGAAGGCCTCGAACTCGAACATTCTGAACCAAACTCTCGACCCGTATGGACAGACACTAAATATTGTCATTTCCTAAAATCGGTTGACTAAAAATTAACCAATAAAACGGAAACAATGACAAAACTCAAGACTCAACCCTGTCGAAAAAAAGACTACGAAAAAGTTAATTTCGACTTAAAATTATCCGTCA
>JBAZBZ010000046.1 GCA_041671145.1 Bacteroidales bacterium
GGAATGTTGACAACTTTTAAAAAACTCTCAAAGGTTTTTTAATAAGTTATCAATGTTTCGGAATTTAGTGCTAATTTTGTAAAATATATTTAACGAAAAATGGTCAACCTATTTCAGTATAAGACATCACCTCAATTGATACATTCAAGAATTTTTTCTTATCTTTGCATAATAAATTTTATTTAATATGAAACAAAGAATCTATATTGATACTTCTGTTATTGGAGGATATTTTGATGAAGAATTTTCCTCTGAATCTAAATGGATATTTGACCAAGTAAAAAAACGAAAAATTAAAATTGTTTATTCTCAAGTGACAGAGGAGGAGTTGAGAAAAGCTCCAGAGAAAGTTAAGGAACTTATTAAAGCATTGCATAAAGACGATGTTGAGTTTGTTAAAATTACCGACGAGGCAGTTGAACTTGCTGAAAAATATCTCGCAGACAATGTAGTAGGCGAGACAAGTTTTGCTGATTGTTTACATATTGCACTGGCGACAATTCATAAAGTTGACATTTTAGTAAGTTGGAATTTTAAACACATTGTAAATGTAAGTCGTATCAGAGGATACAATTCTGTAAACTTGAAGAAAGGTTATCAAACATTAGAAATTCGTTCACCTAAAGAAATTATAGACTATGAAGACTAAAAAAGAAAAAAAAGAAAAAATATTTGACGCTGTTAAATTCATGAGACAGGTTAGAGAAAAAATAAGTTTAGAGTTAGTCGGGTTGACAACTGAACAAATATTAGAATATTTCCGCAACAGAGAAAAGAAAGAAAGAATAATGCCATGCCGCTAACATGTTGCTTATTCAATGCGGGTTTCGGTGAGTTGTGAAAGTTCACTGCAATTTATTAATTTTATTTCGGTAGAAAATGAAGTGCGTTTTATTCCCGCACTGAAATAAGCAACCGACCGTTAGGCATAATTCCAATAACGGCAAGGTGGAAGAAAATAACATTTCAGGAAAATAATGTAGTGGTTCATTGAAAGAGAGAAAGACATTTTAGGAAAAGGAAAAGTGATTAAATTTTGCTTTTAAGTCTTTTCTACGGAGATACCGTGCAAACTATTTGTTATCGTTTGTAACGTAGATACGTTAAAAAGACTTGGCAAAGTTATAATAAAAAAAATAAAAATCAATAGTTTTTTAACTTTTGTTGATAAAATGTCTTTTGGATAGAGTGCCATGAACCAAGACAAAATATATCCTGACAATATTGTTGACTGCACGTATCTGGTTAGATACATGACAATAAACAATATTTAAATTTATTTTCTTCCTGATAAGATTTTTCCGTTATTTGAACTACGTTTTCCCTGACGCACTTAAGGGCTGGCGTATACAACTATGCCTAACATGGTGCTGCTCCAATGCCGAGCGAATTGCTAATTGAAAATAAAATTATATCTTTGAGCAATTAATTCGCGATGATAAGAATGTGCTTTTAAAATCGGCACAGGAGCAGCACCAGTAACGTTATAGCCCATTTTTTATGAAACTACTTTTGACAATTTCATTATTTATTTTGACAAATATTGTCTTTGCAGATATTTGGCCAGAGCCTAAAACACAGAGATATTTTTCAAATAATAAATATTTTTTTATAGAAGTTATTCCAAGAAAGATTCCTGAAAAATATTTTAATTACATCGATGCAAAACATAAACATAAAAATTTGAAAAAATTTAAGCAAATTGATACAATTCTGACACCATGCACAGCGACATTATATGAAATCAAAAATGCTGATACTATAGCGATTTGGAGTAGACAACTCATTAATATCATAGCCCCATCTTATGTGACAGTTTCTAATGACGGTAAATTTATCGCGACGTTTGATAATTGGGGCAGTATGGGGTACGGTTTGGATGTTTTTGTTGTTTACAATAATATCGGCGACTTATTGAAACGGTACAAGCTCGATGATATAACACCATTTCCACTGAATTCATATCAACTTTCAATTTCTTCAATTTGGTGGCGTGGTGACGTGACAATTAGTGAAGCTTCAACAGGAATAGAAATTTGTTTTATAGACAAAGACAAGAATAAAAAATGCAGAAACTACGATTTGACAAAATTAAAATTTGAAGATGAACATTAAAACGGGCTATAACATCGGTCTTGTGTCAGCAGCGGTGAAGTGTTATTTTAAACTTTGAAATAATTTATTAACTTTGTATTGGGTGAAAGTGACGCAAGTATTAAAACGCTGCCGTCACAAGCCCGTAGCCGTTGGCAAACATAATATGAAACGTATTTGCAATTTAAAACAATTAAAAAAACTATGCAAAAACTGACACATACTTTAATTGGTTTGTCATTCATAGTATTGACAACACATGCACAAATTGTAAATATACCTGACACTAATTTTAAAGCTGCATTAATAGCAGCTGGCATTGATACAAGCGGTGATGGAGAAATACAGGTTGGTGAAGCACAAGCAGTGGGTTCATTAGATGTTAGCTCTAAATCTATTTCGGACTTGACAGGGATAGAAGTTTTCGTTTCTTTAACTTATATAGATTGCCATAATAACAATCTCACAAGTTTAGATGTAAGTAGTAATACTGTCTTGACAGAGTTAGATTGCTATAATAATAAACTCACGAGCATTGACGTTATTAACAATACTGCTTTGGAAACTTTATTATGCTCCTCTAATCAACTCACAAATCTTGATGTTAGTAAGAATATTAATTTGGCTTGGTTATCATGTGCAGAAAACCAACTTGCAAGTATAGACATTACAAAAAATACTGCTTTGATACACTTACATTGTTATAATAATCAACTAACTACCCTTGATATTAATAAGAATACCGCTTTGTCAACTTTATATTGTTACAATAATCTTATCACAAACATTGATTTTAGTGAGAATACTGCCTTATATGATTTAGATTGCAGTGTTAACCAACTTATGAACATTGATGTAAGTAAAAATATTATTTTGGTATCTTTAGTGTGTTGTGATAACCAACTTGTAAGTCTTGATGTTAGAAATAATACAGATTTGGTCTATTTAAATTGCTTTAATAATTCCAATTTATCTGAAATATGTGTTAATAATACTCAACTCGGATTAACAATTTCCGCCCCTGGCAATTGGTTTAAAGATAATGCAGCGACATGGAGTACTACATGTGCCGATTTGATAGAAGAAAATATTTTAAAGACACAAATACCCAAATTGATACATATTTATAACATTATGGGACAAGAAGTAAATCCTGAAAAAGCAGAAAATGGTATTTTTATTTATCAGTACAATGACTGTACTATAAAAAAGATTGGTAAATGGACTCAGTATTAAAATTACGTTTGCCAACATGGGCTTAGCGTTAGCGGGCAGAAATTAGTAATTTGATAATTCTGTAATTATTTATAAATTTGTTTTCGGGGGAAAGTGACACAGGTATCAAATGCCCGCCAACTCTAAGCCCCGACCGTTAGCACCCATAAAAATATTCGGCAGTGCAACACAGATATAAGTTTATGAAATTATAAAATATTTGGTTAAGATTGTTTTTCATTTTGATTTACTCCATATATTAAATTTACTATTTCATCTATGTCTTTTACTTTTTCTTCTTTAAATAAAGTTCTTGCATATTCTTTTAATTCTTTATATTCCCCCTGTATATATTGCTTATAATGTCCTTCTGGTATTCTTGCAAAAAATTGCTCATCTGTTTCATCTGATAACTTATAATATTCAACACCTAAATATCCAATTTTTACAAAAAGATTTTTTGCTCTACTTTTCAATATTTTAGATGTTAAAAGAAAGTATTTAAATTGAAAATTCATGTCTTTTTTAACTTTTTCATATTGATATAATAAATAAAATACAACAGAAAAAGTTCCCAAAATACTTATAATGCTAAATGTTAAATTTGTGTCCATAGTGTAAGTTTTTAAATTATTAATTCTTTCTAATAAAGAGAAAATTACTTCTATTGTTGGCAATATTGTAATAAATATTGCTTTTAAAATAGTGATAAAAATTTCATTAATTTTCATTTCCTTGAGATTTTAATTTATATATATTATTTTTCTCAAAGATAGAAAAAAGTTTAAATTTGCATATTGATAAAAAGTTCTTTGATAAATAATTAGAAAAAGCGTTAGCTTTATTCTTGTGCAAGAAAATTCGACAATTTCAAACACTACAAGGATAATAAGTGATACGCCTACGTTTCAGCGTGGGCTAAACTTGTTTGTAGTGTTGGGTAGTCGAATACCTCTTGCACAAATATAGTTACAGTCCACGCTTTTTTATTTTACTAACTCTGCTTGTGGACTGCAAAGTAGAAAACTAAAATTAAAAAAATTATGCAAAAAGTTAAATTATTAATTATTGTTCCTTTAACAGTGACAATATTTTCATTGACAAGTTGTAGAGTTACGGACTTTACTGTCATTAGCACAAAAAATGTTACTCTTAATGTTAAAAAAGATGCACCAAGAATTAAGGCATGGGGTTGGACTGTAAAAGATGCTATTGATAAAGCAATTGAAAAGCAAGGACAAGGATACGATGCTTTAATTGATGGAGTAGTTTATCAAAGATTCTTTGGTTATAGTGTGAAAGGCACACCTATAAAAACATCAGAACAAAAAAAATAGCAGGTAACATTTAAAAACAAAATCTTTATGAAAAAAATTATCATATTATTTGCTTGCTTATTAATAATAGGCAACGTGGCAATTTTAAATAGTTGCAAAAAAAAAGTAGAAAAGGGGCAGGTTACTTTTTGGAATGACACATTAAGTCAATTAGGTGTAGTAACCGTTCTTATGTCTGACGGCACGTCAGGAAATATTACAGTTGATAATGCAACTGCTCCCGCTTGTGGGGCAAGTGGCTGTTTTACTTTTTCTGCATTACCTGACACATATACATATAAAGCGTCTGATGCGGCTGGTCATTCTTGGTCTGGCTCTGTAACAATAACAGAAGGTGGATGCAAGACAGTTAGACTTTATAAATAAGTTTATATCGAAGAACTTTTATCAATATTTCAAAGAACGAAGAAGAATTTACGGGTGCTAACATGGTATTTGTAAAACCGCCGTATTGTGCTAAATTGTTGTTGGACTTTTATTTTTTAGTTTCATCATAGTTTGATATATTTGTGCTGTTAAGTCGGCGGCTATTACAAATACCCAACCGTTGGCTGCCATGCGAAAAAAACTTTTAGAAACTGAAGCAGTAATTTATGACAAGAAAAACAAACATAGCCCACGTTCATTTAGCCCATTTGCAAGTCGCACCAGCCGACCCACGACCTAAACTTGCAAAAGAGCTAAATCTTGCTTGCCCGCTTGCTTTGTTGGTAATTTTGTATCTTAGATACATTTTTTTTAAAATGAATTTTTAAAATGAATTAACAAACTAAAAACCAAATTTTATGAAAACAATTATTTTAATTTTCAGTAGTGTTATATTAACACTATCAAATTGTTTCTCTCAGCAACAGAAAGATTACATTATTACATTAGATAATGAGAAAGTATTTTGTGAAATAAAAAAAACAAATTACAAGCGCATTGTTATTATAAAAGACGGTGAAAAAATCAAGTATAGAGCTAAAGATATTTTCGGGTACAAAAACGGAGATTATTTATATGAATCCGGAAAAGGAAAAGTAAAGTATTTATGGAGACAATGGGTATTCTTAAAAAAAACTATAGATGGTGATATGAATTTATATGAAATAAATATAGAGGTTACTGATAAAGCAAGAGGTGGCACAAAAATTTCAACTCATCACTATATCAGACGTTCTAACAATTATATGGGTATTTTTTTAAGTGCAAGAATAAATAATTTTAAAAAAATATGTTCTGATTGTCCTGAATTTACTGAGAAGATTAGCTATGAAAGAAATCAAACAAGCGTTGAGGACAAAGTTGATTTCTTTAATAAAAATTGCGGTAAAAAACCCACCAACAAATCAAAGAGTTCGGGAACAATTAAAAAATAAAATAATTACATTGGCGTATAATAGAGTAAATGTAATTTAATATTTAATATTATGAAAGTTTTGATTTTAATTATTATTAGTTACGTTTTAATAATTTCAAATTGTTTTTCTCAGCAACAGAAAGATTATATTATTACATTAGATAATGGTAAAGTGTTTTGTAATATAAAAGGAGCTCGATTAACACGTATCCTTTGTGAAATTGATAATAAAAGAATTGAATATAAAGCTAAAAATATTCTCGTATACAAAAACGGAGATAATGTATTTGAATCTGGAAAAGCAAAACTTGTTCTTGGATTTAGAAAATGGCTATTTATGCAAAGAGCTATAATTGGCGACTTGAATTTATATCAAATTTCGGGCAATACCAGTTCTTATTACTACATCAGACGTTCTGATAATCCAAGGGGTATTTTTTTAAGATTAAAAAGAAAGAATCTTAAAAAAATATGTTCAGACTGTCCTGTATTTATTGATAAAATAAACAATGATAGACAGGGGTGGCTTGAAATATATAAATATGTGGGTTTCTTTAATGATAATTGCGGCAAAAAGAAAAAATAATATGAGAAAAATATTATTTTTATTGATTATTATATTGTCTTTAACTTCTTGTAAAAGGAAAGGATGCACTAATCCTTATGCGAAAAACTATGACCCAAAAGCAAAAAAAGAAGATTGTTCCTGCGTAGCATATGTTGATGAAATGGAAGGAACTTATGAAATCACAGTAACTTCATATCCGAGAGACCCATCACAAGTAGGAGATAAAAAAGAAGTTCTGGTATTTAAAGATCATGCTGGTTGCAATTCGAATTCGTTTGAAGATTTTAATAGAATAAAGTTTAACAACTTATTTGACTTTTTCGAATGCTGTGGTTTTCCATTGAATAATAAATATTATTTTAATGTAACCACAGAAAAGAATGTCGCTTGGTGTCAAGCCCCAGTTATTGGAAAAGGAAGCATTATACAAGGCGTTTTTCATTTCGAAGGAACTGTTTCTACGTCAGCAGGTGAATTTCCGATTATTTTAGATGGTTATAAAAAAAGCACAAGCAGAAGAACTGATGCTTGTTAAATATTATAATAATTAAAAAAAAATAATTATAAACTTAAAACTCAGATTCATGAAAAAACTTTTACTGCTTTCAATTTCTTTATTGTTGCTTTTTGTAAATAAATCATCAGCAACATGGAGTACAACTCCCCCAATTACGGGCTTATACAGAATAGATGGTTTGTATTTTACAAGCACCTCAACAGGTTACTTAATCGGCAATACCGATATGTTGAATCAGGGTACCGGCAAAATTGCAAAGACAACTAATGGTGGCACATCGTGGACAGTTGTTAAATCTCTCAGCAGCACGAGCTTTAGTGATATATATTTTGTTAATTCAACAAATACAGGGTTTGTTGTTGGAAGCGGAGGATTAATACTTAAAACTACTGACGGAGGCAATAATTGGGCACAACAAGTATCAAATACAACTGAAGCACTTGAATCTGTATTTTTTTTAGATGTTAACAACGGATATGCTGGTGGTGGTTCTGAAGTTGAAATTATGTTAAAAACCACCGATGGTGGAGTTCACTGGGATTCTTTAATTATACCTAATGGATATTCACAAAGAATACATGGTATGTTTTTTACTTCAACAACTATTGGATATGCTATAGGAGGAGACCCTTTTGGAGGTGGCGATGGTAATATCAGCCATACCACCAATGGAGGTGTTTCATGGGATACCCTTCCATCTGGCGTCAAGAGTTATTTTGATGATGTCTGTTTTATTAATGCCAACACAGGATTTATTGTTGGCTACCATGGCTTAATATTGAAAACAACAAATGCCGGCCAATCATGGACAAAAAAGAATGCCCCTAACAATGAAGAAATAACAAAAATACGTTTTGCAAGTTCTACTGTTGGTTATGCATGCAATTTGAATGGCGAAATACTTAAGACTTTTGATGCAGGTGAACATTGGATTATTGATGTATCTACACCAGCCATAAGCGAATTTTATGCGATTTCTTTTCCATCGGCTGATATAGGATATGCTGCAGGTCTATCAATGGTTTGTTTTAAAATGAACGGAGCAAGTAATCAGGGTGTGCAGGAAAACCAAACTGAAATTGATAATATTTCTTTGTTCCCTAATCCTTGCCAACATTTCCTTAATATTACAATTCAGAATACTTACAATGAATGGAACAATATTGAAATATTTAATATTGAAGGGCAAGTTATTTTTTGCAAGCAAATTGAAAAAAGCGTTGGTGAAATAAAAGAAACAATAAATATTGAAAATTATCCGAAAGGAATTTATATTTTTAGAATATTAGGAAATAATGCTGTTAAAAACGAGAAGATTGTTATAAATTAAGTGATAGAATAAATAATTTAAAACTATAAACTTATGAAAAAACTAACTTTTATTTTTATCGCTTTTATTATTCTATCGAACCTTTTTACTATTGCACAGTCCACATGGATAAGGCAAAGTCCATTGCCAACAGGCAATACACTGAATTCTATTTTTTTTATCGATGCTAATATTGGTTTTGCTGTTGGTGATGCCGGAACAATTATAAAAACAACAGATGCTGGAACAAACTGGATAGTACAAACAAGCGGAACATTTTTTGATTTAAATTCAGTTTATTTTACTGATGCTAATACAGGATATGCTGTAGGTGGCGATAGATATTCTTATGGCAACTATGGTAATGGAATAATTCTCAAAACAACAAATGGCGGAACAAACTGGATAAAACAATCAAGTGATTCAACTATTGGTTTATATTCAGTTTATTTCACCGATGCTAATACAGGTTATGCTGCCGGTGGTAAGTCTTACAGTTATGGGGGTTATGGGGGTACAATTTTAAAAACAACCAATGGGGGAACCAACTGGACAACACAAGGTCAAGGAAGTGGTTGGACTTGTAAATCAGTATGTTTTACCAACGCCTCTACTGGTTATGTTGCTGGTGGTGAACAATCTCTTAGTAATACATTATTTTTGAAAACAACCGATAACGGTACTTACTGGAATTCAAAATACACCGGAATAAGTAAAGATTTATATTCAGTTTATTTCCCTAGTTCCAATACTGGTTATGCTGTTGGTAATAGTGGAACAATTATAAAAACTACTAATGCGGGAGCAAACTGGGCAATACAAACAAGCGGAACTACCGAATTATTGTATTCAGTTTATTTCACTGATGCCAATACAGGTTATGCTGTTGGCTATAATGGTTATGGAAAAGGAACAATTGTAAAAACTACTAATGGAGGCACAAATTGGATGGCATTAACGAGCGGAACAACTAATTATTTAAGATCGGTTTTTTTCACCGATGCCAACACTGGTTATGCTGTTGGACAAAACGGAATAATACTAAAAACAACAAACGGAGGAGCAAATTGGACATCAAAAACAAAGGGAACTACTATTGATTTATATTCGATTTTTTTCGCCGATGCCAATACGGGTTATGCTGTTGGAGGAAATCAATATACAGGAATAATAATGAAAACAACCGATGGGGGAATTAAATGGAAGGAACAAACAAGCGGAACAACTAATAGATTAAATTCAGTATATTTTACGGATTTTAATACGGGTTATGTTGTTGGCAGTAATGAAACAATTCTAAAAACAACCAATGGCGGAACAAACTGGGCAGCACAAACATGCCCAGTAAATATGGGTTTTAGTTCAGTTTATTTTCCTACTTTTAATACTGGTTATGCTGTTGGTACGGATATTATAAAAACAACCGATGCCGGAAATACATGGATATATCAGAATCGTGATGACGTGGCGGGTTTAAATTCAGTATACTTCATAGATGCCGATACGGGTTATGCTGTTGGCGATCATTCTTATTGTGATGTAATTCAGAAAACAACCAATGGGGGAATAAATTGGAATGGTACAGCATGTAATGTGAGCGGCCCATTATATTCTGTTCGTTTTATTGATTCTATTATGGGTTACACCCTTGGAAGTTATAACTATGGAACTCCTCCCTATACAGCCAGAAAAGTATGGAAAACAATAGATAACGGAAATAATTGGATAGCAAATACAATTAATACAACAAATTATTTATCGTCTCTTTATTTTGTGTCTACCGATATTGGATACGTTGTTGGTCAAAACGGAACAATCCTAAAAACAATTGATGGTGGTACAAACTGGACAGGGCAAATTAACAATGTAACTAATTGGTTAAATTCAGTTTATTTTACCGATGCAAATACAGGTTATGCTGTTGGCGAGGGTGGAACAATTTTAAAAACCACAAGTGGAGGTACTGTTTGGGTAAAAGAAAAAAGCAAACAGGAAACTTTAAATGTTTATCCCAACCCCGCAAACACCAAAATAACAATAGAAACTTCGCAAACTGCAAAGCAAAGCACAATTACAATTTACAATATAAGCGGAGAAGAACTAATAAAGCAGCAAGCAAACAAAAATAAAACAGAAATTGATGTCAGTAATTTGCCGAATGGAATTTATTTTATAAAAGTTGTAAACGAATCAGGTGTTGAGATTGGAAGGTTTTGCAAATTAAAATAATTAAAAATATTAGGGCATTCCACCAATTGCCATGCACAACCCAACGCAAATTGGTGTCGCGCTATCCGCTTCAATCTTTTACTCGTTCCTCGTAAAAGTATTTCCGCTTCTATCGCTAATGCACGTTATTTATTAGCTTTATTCTGAATTTTAAACATAACATTTATTTATAACTTTCTACCGTTAACTAAACAAAACATACCTTTCACTAAATTTTACTTGACTTTTGGTCTATAATTTGCTATATTTACAGTAAGATTAATAAAATAAAATTAAACCACAAACAACCCGCCTATGAAGCACTTCTATAAATTTACGCTTTCAGAATAACGGGAGCAATTTATTAATCTAAATTTTAAATTTTATGAACACAATATTTGAAACCGGGCATTCTAAGAATGCTGCGAACTTCGAAGATTTAATCTCGGTTTGCACTGGCTACGGAGCCGCCTATAATCCGTCAAAAGCAAGCATTAAAATTGCGGCAATGACAACATTGCTAACAACAGCAAGAAATGCATTACAATCAGTAAAATCAGCAAAAACAAATTTCGACAATGCCACTAATGCAAGAGAGTTGGCTTTTTTGCCACTTAAAAAACTTTGCACGAAAATTATTAATTCGCTTGAAGCAACTGATGCAACACAGCAATTAATTGATGATGCAATTACCGTTAATCACAAAATCCATGGCGTAAGAGCAAAAAAATTAGACGTAGAACCATTAGAAGATAACACAACAGAAGTCACAACCACAACCCAACACAAGAATATTTCGGTTTCACAACAGAGTTACGACAGTTTAATAGACCATTTTACAAAACTAATTCAGGTTGTTTCTTCCGAACCGCTGTATGTTCCAAATGAACTTGATTTAAAAGTAACCAACTTAAACACACAACTCGCAAGTTTGAAAACTTCAAACACTGCTGTTATTAATGCTCATACAACATATTCAAATGCAATATTGACAAGAAACCTTATCATGTATCAACATTTATCTGGGTTAGTTGATACTGCATTAGAAGCAAAAAAATATATAAAATCGGTTTTTGGTGCATCAAGTCCACAACATAAACAAATCAGTAAAATAAAATTCAGAAAATATGACTTGTAAACGATTAAATCAGTTATAAAAGGGGTTTTGTTAATTACAGAGCTCCTTTTTTCATTTATATATATATGTTGATATTTTATATAGCTTTTAAGACATTCGCCAATTATCTTGATGCAGTTTATTAAACAGACCTCGTAATTTATATTTTGACTATGATATTAAAAGAAACTCCAACGGTATTTAAAAGAATACCAACAGTATTTGAGAGAACTTCAACAGTATTTTATAAAGTTACAACAGTTTCTGAAAGAACTCTTTCGGTATTTGAAATAACTGCCGCAGTATCTGATAGAACTTCAATAGTATCCGAAAGAACTACCATCGTATTTGAGAGAACTCAAACAGTATCTGAAAGAACTGCTGCCGTAACTGAAAGAACCCCCATGGTAACTGCTAATTCTTTCATGGCGACTGATAGTTTTGTCATAATTATAGACCATTTTAGCATGTTGACACAAAGTACAGATAGGTTTGGCGTTAATTCTCGATTTCTCATACAATAAATTGACAAATTTAATGAATGAAATCTTAACTGCAAGTCCGACATAAAGGCAAGCACATTGGCAGGTCGCACGAGCTACGCTAAAACCAAAACCTGCCAAAGAGCTTGCCTCGCCAACACACAGAAACATTTCAGCGATTGACAAAAAAGACAATGGAGCATTTTGAAATTTTTATCGGTAACGAAAGATAAAATCAATTTGACAGAAAATAAAAAATGCACAGCAGCCAACATGTTGCTTGTTTAATGCGGTGTTTTGTAGGTTTGGAAAAGTCATTGCTATTTATTACTTTTGTTTCGTTAGATAATGAAGTGCGGTTTAATCACCGCACTAAAAACAAGCAACGTCAACGTTGGGGGCAAGGCTTAAAATTCAATGCAACCTTTTGCCTTAATTTTTTGTTTACATAATAAATACAATAAATAAATTTAAAAATGAAAAAAATTATTATCTTATTGATAATTTATCTATTTATCGGACAAAATATCAATGGGCAATTATTACATCTTGGCGTTGATACCAGCATTACTTTACTGACAGATTCACACTGTGGAAATTATAAACCTGATTCATGTTATGATTATGTATTATTTATCAGTAATAATTGTATATATGCCACGGGAATGAAGCTTTATATTAAAATTGATAGCATTTTAGGTCCTTTAAATTCAATTAGACTTTGGAAATATCCCGGCGGTTCTTATATTAATGTAAATAAAAACGACACAATAAATTTAAACCCCTATATTGGTTATGAAATGTATTTTCAGTTTCTTAACACTGCGACAATTTATGTGTCTTTATTAGCAATTGGGACACCACAGATATTAGGAGAAAAATATTATTGCAATTTTACAAAATTAAATAATCAGGTTTGCGATGAACCATGTGTGTTTGGCTATACATTTGTAATGGGAGGATTTGGGGATGCTGATACAATTAAAAGTTGTGTTGTATTGGATAAAGCCGAGAGCATACTTGAATATGTATCTAAAAGCGAACTAAATATATTTCCAAATCCCGTAAAAGATAACTTGACAATAGAAATTTTACAAACAAAAAAAGAAAGCATTTTGACAATTTGCAATGTAGATGGACAAGAACTAATAAGACAACAAATAAAAAACAGCAAAACACAAATAGACATAAGCAATTTGACGAATGGAATATATTTTGTAAAACTTATAACTGACAAGACAGTTGAAATAAGAAAGATAATAAAAGAATAACGCCCAGCCCCCAACATGTTGCTTATTCAATGCGGGTTTTGGTGGTTAGGAAAGGTCATTGCGATTTATTAAATTTGTTTCGGTAGAAAATGAAGTGCGTTTAAATCCCTCACTAAATAAGCAACTGAACGTTGGCAACAACCATAAAAAATATAAACATTTACAGAAAATTTTATTAACTTTGCCGTGTGAATAAAATAAAATTAGTTATATTAATATTTATATTTCCATTTATTTGTAATGCAAATACCAGAGATAGTTTGCACTTAAATATATTCGGAGGAGGATGTATTACTTCTTTTATAACAAACAAGGTAATATTAAGCAGCAATCCTTTGGGATATAAAATGGGTATTGGCTTTTCAAAAGATTTATTTAATGATAATATAGTTGGTTTTGATTTATGGTACCAAAAGATTAACATTAATAATCTTCAAACAAATACATATGATAAAGAATATAATGTATACGTTCATTTGAATACAAATATTGAATGGAATAATATTGCATTTAACCTAAAATATTCAAAAAAAATAAATAAATTTGAAATATGTATGTTCAGCGGTGTTTATTATTTACTTAAATCAAATTCTTCACAAATTACAACCAATAATTCAACTGATAGTATTACTTATTTAAATGTAAATAATAAATATATGATTTACGATTATCAGAAAGAAAGTTATTTTAATTATATTAATCCCATACTTGGATTTTCTTTTACATATAATCCACTTAAAACTATTGGCATTCGTTACGAAACATATGTTGATATAATTAAAAGCCCCACTTATAAATTTCATTATTTCAATAGTTTTAATTCTTTTATGAATAACATAGTATTAACAATTAAAATAAAGTAATCATGAAGAAAACAATTAAATTTTTATTTGCTTGTGCCGCAGTAGTAGCTATTGTTGCACTTATTGTAGTTAGTTGTAATAAAACACAAAAAGAATCAACTATCCAGAAACCAACAGTTACTAAATCGAGAAATGTTTGTTATTGCGACAAAAAACCAACTGCTTGTGGAAGCTTTGATAAGTGTTGGAGAAATGTAATGGATAAAAAGGATTCAAGAGAATTTATCATTTTTTGGAAAACTTTTAATGGTTGTACTTCGATGCCCGCAAATTCAACGGGACGTTTATGTTATACAGGAAATTGCGGAGAATTTTATCTGATAATTGACAATCCTCCTGTATGCTTATCTGATTGCTACGATACTCCTTCTTGTACAACATTGAATAATTGTACCTGCGAAAGTAAAACAAATTATTCCTTATATTACAATTCTTCTGAAATAAATGTGTCTGTAACCTTAGCGGGTGATCCAAAAATAAAATTAGAGTGTAGTCATGGGACATACAGAAATTGTGCTGGAGATTTAACATGGAAATAATTAATGTCTCATTATTAGGGAAAATCTCTCTTCTTTAAAGCGAATACTTTATTTTAATTTCTATTGAAAAATAAATAATAATGATAAAAAAGATAACGATATACTTAATTTTAATTTTTATTTTTATTTCTTCTCTTTGTTCCCAAAATAAAAATGAATTATATATTCATTTAGGCTATTCGCAAGCAAGCCAGTCACCTAAAATATATAGCTTTTATCAAACATCATACTGGCGACAAAATATACATAATGAATTTGTCGGAGCAGAATATTTTAGAAAAATTAAAAATAATTCTTATATAGGCATAGGTTTTCAAATTGTTGAAAAGGGTTTTAAAAATAAATTTAAAATAAACTTGTATAATAACTTAAATATTATTGTGGAAGAAATAAATTATTATAACAAATATGAATATTTGGAATTTCCTTTTTTATATAAATGCAATATTAAAAATTCTTTTTTATGTCTTGGAATATTAAATTCTATTCTATTAAATTGCATGGAAGGATTGGGATTTACGGATACGTATACAAATGGGTCAATTAAAGAAATAAAAGGAACTATTAGCAGACCTGAACTATATAGAAAATTTGATATTGGAATGTTAGCAAGAATTGGAACACAAATCAAAAAAGATTTATTTCTTGACATTTCATTTACTCGTGGATTTCGCAGAGTTTTTATTTACAATTCTGATGAGTTGAATTATAATGAAGTATTTATGGTAGGATTAAATTATAAATTTATGTAATACGGTTTTGATAATTTATAAATTTATTTTTTTTTCTTTTGAGACATTTTCGGAGATTAAAATAGAGATAAAGATTAAGAAAACTATGTAAATATAAAATAAATGGCTGTTGCCAACATGTTGCTTGTTCAATGCGGAGTTCGGTGGTTAGGAAAGTTCATTGCTATTTATTAATTTTGTTTTCGGTTGAAAAAGAAGTGCGTTTTATTTCCGCACTGAAACAAGCAACCGAACGTTGGCAACCATTATGCACATTAATAGTTAAAACAAATTATAAAAATTCAACACTATGAAAAAATCAATTATTGTTTTCTTGTTTAACTTGACAGTTATTCTGTCATCAAAAGGACAACTCAATCCAATACAAAATTTGTATTGGCATCACACATACGAGTATCCTAATAATTGTTATGTTCTTTCATGGGAAAAGCCTGACTCTTCATTAACTGACACATTAATCGGATACAATATTTATCGTGATGATAGTTTATATACTTTCACAACTGATTTAAATCATAGTTGTGACCCATGTGATGGTATTCCAGGTCAGCCCTTTTGTGATTTTATTAAGGTTGGTGGTTTTTATATGCATGTTACGGCTGTTTATAATAATGAATCTCATGACGAATCAATATATAATGATAGTGCTGAATGTTACGGGAAAGCAAATGGAATTAAAAATACATCGACAATAAATGCTTTGGCAATATTGAATATTATTCAAGATAATTCAGCAATTAGGATTGACTTAAACCAACCTATTGCAAAAGGAGCATTGATTATGACAAATGTAATTGGACAGACGATATTCATTATTTCAATAGACAATCAAAAGAGTATAGAAATAGATAAATCAAACTTTAATTCAGGACTCTATTTTCTGAATATTAAAACAAACAAAGTAAATTTAAATAGAAAGATATTGATTAAATAACGGTTGCCAACATGGTGTTGCTATCAGCGGGGGTTCGCAACAACTTGAAAGTGTGAAACAATAAATAAAATTAATCACGGGTGAAACTGACGCACATTTAAAACCCCCGCCGTTAGCAACACCCAATCGTTACCGCCAATTGCAGAAAAACAGACAGAATACCGTATGATGATAAAAATAAAAAATTATATGGATAAAAAAGTATCATGATTCAGACAGAAAAAATGTAAGACGAAAATAATTATTTTGACAAAATGTAGCAGACACTTGAAAAACAAAATGGAAATATACTGACAAAAAATAGACGGACATTTGCGGACAAAAAACAGGCGATTACGGACAACGACAGTAGTAAACTTGATACAGAAAAATATCACAGAAAGATATATTCATTGAGAAAAAATGCAGATACTTGAGAAAAATCAAAACGGACATTTACGGATAAAGATTGAAACACAAAAGCATTGAAGTTTGCGCCAAATAGATTGAAAATAAAAAAAAGATAATTCGACAAAGGAGAAATATTCTATCATTATTACAAAAAGACAAATTAGAATTTTAACGGACATTGACGGACATAAACGGAAACGCATTATCAATGTAGTTTGCACAGAATAATTTGAAAGTAAAAAATACAATTCAGTAGAAACAAATTATTTTCATTGATGATTGCAAAAATAAGAAACAAATATTTTAACGGACATAGACGGAAATCTATGGAAGTTCATAGACAGCGGAAGAAATAGGAAAAAGAAGAAAAGAAAAAAAAATGCAACATGGCGGTAACATGCGGTTGCTTCAACCGCCGATTCGTGCTGTTTGAAAATGAAGTAATTATTTTGTAGTTCATTTATATTTTGATACTTTTGTGCTTTTAATTTCGGCGGCTGAAAGCAACCGCAAGAACGTTACCGCCCACTTTTTCGGAAGAGATTAAAAGTACAAAATACATTATAAGTTTATCTCGGTAGAAACGAAAACACTTTGATACTTGAAAATTTTAATTGATAGAGACAATTAATCATAGAGACAATTTTTATGGAAAACATTTTACGAAACGTATTCTGACACCATTTAGAAATTCATTTCAGTTGATACTGATAATGAAAATAAAATTCAAATAAAAAAGTTGACAGATGATTAGCAAGTTGAAAAACAAAAGAAATATTATTGGAATACTTATTTGACAATGTTTATATGTGGACAGAAAAAAACCAACTTGATAAAAAAAGAAAAACAAAAACATAACACAACAAGACAAAAACAAAAAAAATAAATTGACAATGTTTTGTATTGACAGAGACGGTAGAATATTTGAAAGAAAAAGCATCGACAAAGACAAGCAAATAGAAAGACAATAAAAGTAAAAAGGGAAAAAAGCAGGCGGTAACATCGGGCTTTTGCCATCGGTGTTTTGGTGCATTTTGAAAATACGGAATAAGTAATTATCTTTGTCTCGGCTGAATCTGACGCAGGTTTTAATTCACCGCCAGCAAAAGCCCGTAACCGTTAGGCACAAGGAAAAACCTTTGTGGAAACCAAAACGGTAATTATGACAAGAAAAATAAAGATAGCCATCACTCATATAGCCCATTTGCAAGTCGCACCAACCGACCCACGACCAAAACTTGCAAAAGAGCTAAATGCCTGCCCGCCTGCTTCATTGATAGTTTTAATATTTGCTTTGACAACTTTATTATTTTTTGATACTTTGACAGCACAGATAAAAAATATAAATGAATTGAAGATTTTGAATTTTAATATGACAGAGAAATGTTTCATTGATAATTACGATATATGGAAAATGACAGTTTGTTTTTCTGTTTACTTATCACAAAATAAAGAAATAAATGTAGATAAACTTTTTAAACTTTTACCTGCTCCCTTCACATAGCTGAAAGATTAAAGCGTTTAAAAGAGCCAAATTTCTATCTTGAAATTATATTGCGTTCTTTTATTTTTAAATTATATTTACAAATTTTTAAATTAATTTTAATCACTAAATTTTTAAAATCATGAAAAAAATATTTTTAATTATAACAGCAGCAGGATTGATGTTTGCTTCTTGCAAGAAAGAAGGCAAGCAAGTTCAAACTGCTATTCCTGTTAATAATGCATCTTCTCGAAATTATGATGTAAATGCAGACAGCCAAGGTAAATTCAAAAAAGAAATAACTGTAACAGACGAAAGCGGTCAGAATACTGCTTTTTTTGCAGTTTATTCCGATGATGAAAAAATGCTTTCTGATTATTTAGAAAACAATGAGTTTTCTTTATTAACTAATAAAGTTGAAGTGGAAATGTTAAAATCAGCTAACTCATCCGAATCAACAAGAAATGCTAATGATGAAATAAATACTAACGAAAAACCAAAAATAATTGTTGATTTGGTTACATCAAATACAATTAAAGATGTAAAATCATTGTCATTATCAATTAAAACCAAGCAAACAAGAAACTATATTATGGGTTATCCTATTGGTTACACTACTTCAGGAACTTTTATTGGTATAGTACATAATGGGCTTGGACATGAAATATTAGTTAGAAAAGAAGTAAGAAAAAAATGGCCTGGTGGTTGGGATTATATTAGTTCTAACTTTTTTCTTTATTACTATAGTCCTTATAACGCTTCTGTTTACGATCAAAATAATAGCTATAGGGGAGTTGGTATTGTTGTTTGGCCAAGTCAAGATGAGCCCAGCACGAATTATTTTTTAGCATATAATACTAATGATTACAGAGGAAAGGATTGCTCAATTGGTGGATACGATGGCTTGAATTGTCAGGTAGGCACACCTCCAAGCGGAACTACTGCTTTTATTTATGCGAATAATTTTTATTACACACCTGTATCGGGTAATCAATGCCCATATCTTCCATATCCGGAAAGTGGGTTTGATGGAGCAAATTGCTACGTTACGCATATTCCAAGTGGAGCTTCTGCTTTTATCTGGAGCAACTATTGGTATGTTAAACCAAATCTTTTACCTTATTAATATAATTTTTATTTCAAGATTGCTTGGTTTTTTACTAAGCAATCTTGAAATATTTTATAAAAAAACAATAAAATGAAACTAAATTTAATTAATACAATTTATTTTGTTTTGACACTTATAGTTTTTGCTGCCTGCAAAAAAAAGACAGAAACAAAAAACCAAGAATCACAACAATTCGTGGCAATTATAAACAATAAAAAAATATCATTGAAGCAAATAGATTCATTGATAAGTCCTCAATTATTCGAACTTAGAATGAATGCTTTGGAAATGCTGATTTCAAGAAATATATTAGAAAACGAAGCTAAGAATCAGAAAATATCTCTTGAAAAACTTGTAGAAAAAGAAATTATAAAAAAAGCAAAAAAAGTAACAAGTAAAGATATAGGTAATTTTATTAGTCAATCAAATATTGAAAATAAAGATACAAATAATGCAATGAAATATTTAACAAATCAACATCAAAAAGAAAGACAAATACAATATGTTGATTCCATGAAAAACAAATACTCATTAAAAATTTCACTTCAACCATCATATTTTAATAAAATTGATACAACTAACCTTTATTGCCATAACTTAACTGAAAATAATTCAAAAACTAAAGTTTTTATTATATCTGATTTTAATTGTCCTTCATGCCAGAAAGCCGAAAGAAAACTTAAATACTTATATGAAAAATATAATAAAAATGTAAATTTTAAGTTTATTTATTTTAGTGGCTATTTTGATAATGATGCTTTAGCTTGTGAAGCCGCTGCAAAACAAGGAAAATTCAGAAACATGCACGATATTATTTTTGAAAATGTAAAATTATTAAATAAAAAATCAATTTATTTTGATTTTGCAAAAACAATTGGTTTGGATATTAATAAATTTAAAACTGATATGCAGGATAAAACAGTTTTAAGAAAGCTATTAAAAAATAAAGAAATGTTAATATCAAATAATATTTATTCTACTCCTACGTTTATTGTAAACAATATGGTATTAGATGGCAAATATGCCGTTGATTATTTAGAAGATGTAATAATAAAAGAACTTAATTTGGAAAAATAAAATATGAATAAGATTAGTTATGTGTTTTTGTTTTTAATCTTTCTTTCTTGTAATAAAGAAATAGAAATTAAAATCCCTGAAAAAAAACCAAAATTAGTTGTTAACTGCACATTGGTTCCATTTACACTGCCAATGCCTAAAACTTTATATTTTGATATTAAAAGCAGCACTCATATTTTTGATACAACAAAAAATACAACTATTAAAGATGCTATTGTATTATTATATTCAAATGGAAATTTCCTTGATACAATTCGATATGTTGATTCAGTTAAGAACTATCCTGTAAAACTAAGCATGTACCCAGTAACAGGTCAGAATCTTAATATGAAAGTAATTAAGGATGGGTATGAAAGTGTTTCGGCGTCAACAACAATTCCTTCCAAAGTAATTATTACTGATACTTCAGTTACGCCAATTGCGTATTATGATGAAACAGGCACGGTATTTTCTGAAATAAAAATAACTTTTACTGACCCTGCCAATGAAGTCAACTTTTACGAAATTGCAGTATCAAATATTGCATATAGTAATTTTGATGACCAAACTATTTATTATAATTTAACTACAGCAGACAAAATAATAACTTCTGAAAGTTATTATCCATCATTGATACGCCTCGATGTTAATAAACCTAAATATCTTTTGTTTAACGATAAACAAATAAATGGACAAGAGCATAATTTAACGATTTATTATTCTCCTCCACAAATAGAAGATACCTATAGGTATATTTCAGACCATTTTATTAGTATTCATTTACGGAATGTAACCGAAGAATACTACAAATTTAAAACAACAATGATTCAGCAAATGTATAGCAGAACAGAAGATATACTTTATGGTGTAGGCGAACCATTAAATGTTTTTACAAATATTCAAAATGGATATGGCATTTTTGCCGGATTTAACAACGACATAATATCTATGCATATAAACAAAATCAAATTAGATAAATGAGAAAAACTATTGTTTTTTCAATATTTTTATTGAGTTTCTCAATACTCTTTGGACAAAATAAATCAACAACAATACATGGTTTTGTTTATGACTCTACTACAAAAGAAGTATTGATTGGAGCAAATATATATGATAAGAGTTTAAAGCATTTCACTTCAACAAACGAATATGGTTTTTATAGTTTAACTTTACCCGTTCAGGATTCTGTTGAAATTTACGTTTCTTTTATTGGATATAAATCTGCTGAAAAAAAAATATCAAAAATTCATGAAAAACAATTAGATTTTTATTTAACATCAGGAATATTATTAAAAGATGTTGTTGTTAGCAGTTCAAAAGAAGATAATATTATTAACAGAAATGAAACAGGTGTGGTTCGTATTCCAATGAAAGAAATAAAAATGTTGCCTAATTTATTTGGCGAGGTTGATGTAATAAAAGCTTATCAATTAACACCAGGAGTTAAATCAAGCGGAGAAGCTAAAAGTGATATTTATGTCAGAGGAGGAAGTCCTGACCAAAACCTTATTTTATTAGACGATGTGCCTTTATATAATGTTTCTCATTTTGGAGGTTTCCTTTCCGTTTTTAATACTGATGCAATAAATGATGTAAAATTAATAAAGGGAGGATTCCCCGCACATTATGGCAGCAGATTATCTTCTGTTCTGGATATAAGAATGAAAGAAGGCAACATGCAGAAACTTTGTGTGCAGGGAGCTGTTGGTATATTATCATCAAAACTATCAATAGAAGCACCTATAATTAAAGATAAATTATCATTTATAGTTTCTGCAAGAAAAAATACTTTGCCGATTTTTAAATTAACTCAAACAAATTTAGCATATAATTTTTACGATGTTAATGCAAAACTGAATTATAAACTTTCATTGAAAGACAAACTCTTTTTGAGTTTCTACATGGGCGATGATATCGTTGCTACAAAAAACAAAACACAAACTACTGAAAATAAAAATACAGTTAAATGGGGCAATACTCTGGGCTCTTTCAGATGGAACCATATTTTTAATGATAAAATATTTAGTAATTTAACTATCTCAGATATTTACTATAGATATAAAACAATTTTTGATTATAACCTCACGTCAGATAGTATTTCAAAAAAAATTAACAATACATTAAATACTGGCATAAATGATTTAGGCATTAAAATGGATTTTTCATATTTAATAAATACTAAAATAAATCTGAAATTTGGTGCTAATTGTATTTATCATAAATTTATTCCTAATGACGAACATTATTCACAATCAGATAAAAATGTAGAAACAATAAACGAAAATTATTCGTCTTCTTTTGATGCAGTTGAGAGTGCTGGCTATATTGAAAATGAGATAAAGCTAAATATTGTTAATGCTAATATTGGGGTTCGTTATTCAAATTATAATATCAAGAATAAAAATTATTCCTCTTTTGAACCACGAATATTACTTAACTTTATTTTACGTAAAGATTTATCAGTTAAATATTCTTTTTCTAAAATGAATCAATATGTTCATATGCTTTCTTATTCTGGTACAGGCGTGCCATCTGATTACTGGATGCCTACGAATGAGAATATAAAACCCGAAACTTCAATTCAGAATACTTTTGGCATTGCCAAAACATTTATTGATGGAAAATTTGAATTAAGTTTAGAATCATATTATAAAAGTATTAATAATCTTATTGCATTTATTCCGGGCAAATCTTTATTGGGAAATCTTGATAATTGGGAAAAAGTAGTTGAAAAGAATGGAAAGGGTACAAATTATGGAATAGAATTATTCCTACAAAAAATTCAAGGAAACTCAACGGGTTGGGTAGGCGTAACAGTTTCAAAAGCACAAAGAGTATTCGAAAATATAAACAACGGAACCCCTTTTCCTTTTAAATATGACCGCCTGATTGATTTAAGTTTTGTTTTTAATCAAAAACTTAAAAAAGATATTACTTTATCTGCAACATGGACTTATGGCACGGGTTATCCCGTTACTCTTGCTACCGAACATTATTACATTAATGATAATGAGATTTTTGTTTATGATAAAGTAAACTCATATAAAATGAGAGATTATCATAGACTTGATGTTGCTGTTAATTTTCCTAAAAAAACAAAATGGGGTGAAAGAACTTGGTCAATTAGCATTTTGAATGTTTACAACAGAAAAAATCCATATTATTACTATTATGACAGAAAAGTATTAGGTGCGAGAGATGTTTCAACAGGCAGCGGTTATAAAACAGTATTTGATATAGATAACTTAAAACTTTATCAAAAAAGTTTATTTGGCATTTTACCAACAATTAGTTATAATTTTAAATTTTAAAAAAATGAAGAAAATAATTATTATTAGTTCAGTTATTTTGTTATTTGTGAGTTCTTCAGAATCACAAATACATTTCGGTATAAACGGAAAAGCTTCTTTCCTGGAGATTCCGCGTAAACTGGTCCAGTAATTCCGCGACAAAGTGTTCCGCACTTTACGCACTAAACTGGTCCGCCTATTTCGCGGCAAACTGTGCCGCCTAAAACACATTGAAGCTCTGTTGTTT
>JBAZBZ010000047.1 GCA_041671145.1 Bacteroidales bacterium
ATATTGAACACCGAATGTTAAATTTCGAAGTTTTACTATTGACCAATGACTATTGACTTTCTGCAATACAAACCACAAATTTTATTTTACTTTAATAACAAGTAGAGGAAGTGTCTTTTTAGTGCCGTCAGTATTTTTAATAATCAAATCATCAAAATAGAGTTTTGTTTCGGCTGGTACAATTGCAAGTTTTTCTTTCATTTTTTTTGTGATAATATCCGAATTACTTTCAAACATTCGCAATGTATCAAGATAAACAAAGCAAAGCGAAAAGCTTATAATTTTCTGTCCGGTAGTTGTTCCAAGTTTTTCCTGGGCAAGAATATCTTTTAAAGAAAGTTCTCCTTTTGTAAGACCCGCTAATGTTGCTTTTGGTATATCCTGATTATTTTGTGAATAACAAAATGACTTAAAGAATATAAAAAATATTATAACTAAAATTTGTTTTTTCATTTCATAAATCTCCTTCTGAATTTTATAAGTTTTCTGTTTGCAGCATTGCGTTAAAGTGTGCCTGTGCAATTTTATCGCGCCATTGTTCATCAAGTAATTTCAAACATTCATTTTTATTTGTATAAAATCCTGTTTCGGTGAGAATTGCCGGCATCGAAGTATATTCAATGACATAAAAATCGGCGGTTTTAACACCACGGTTTTTCCATCCCAATGTTTCAATAAGATTATTCTGAAATGTGCTTGCAAGAATTTTCCCTTTGGAACTAGAAGCAAAATAATATGTTTCTACTCCGCTTGCTGTTCCCCATGTATTGCCGTTTCCCTGAGCATTGCTGTGAATTGAAACAAATAATTTCGGAATACTGCTTACAAGTTTATTGGCACGTTTAACTCTTTCAGTTAAGGAAACATCAATATCAACTTCGGGAACAATAATATTATAATAAATGCCGGCATCTTTACATTTTTCACTTATTCGTTTTACTATATCCCTGTTTAATTCATATTCAAATAATTGTTTTCCATCATCAAGTTTAGGAGAACGTTTACCAGGTGTAGTTTTGCCATGACCGTTGTCAAGGAGCCATAGATATTTTTTTGCCATAAGCTTTTTATTTTAAAATTAGTTTATTAGAATATCCCTGTCAGGGTTTAAGCTACAAATATAATAGTTTTCTTGCAGGCACTAATTAATTATTTAATCACTATTGTCCGATAAAAATAATTTAATTCATGTTATAATGTCCTGTTTTCAATGCATTGGTATAATGTCGCCACCTACGGGGCTTACTTTTCTGACTTGTTTTATTTCTACCAAAATGTCGCCTCTAACGAGGCTAAAAAAGTACCGTAGGCACGAAATTATATAATGCAAACAAAATTTAACCGGACAATAGTGTTATTTAATATATTTTGTAATGCTTAGAATCTATTGTTTAAAGAGTTTATAGTTTATTCAACATAGGAAAATACCTTAGCAATTTTGTTTATATTAAAGAGAACAAAATTGAAAGAATCTGCTTTTATTTTAAACCACAAACAACAAACATTTTAAACAACAAACTTATTATTTATTTTATTTGACAAAAATTCTTTCGGATTTTTTTCGGCAATTTGAATAAAGTTTCTGTCGCTTATGAAAGCTCTTAAATTCACAACAAGATTTCTTTCTGTTGATTTTTGTTCAACCAGAAAATAATCGGTTCCAAAAAGAATTCTTTCTCTTAATTTCTTTTTATTTTTTTCTTCTTCTGTTATATTTCCGTTTGCTGCAATACGACCTTCTTCAAGCATAATTTTTAAAAGAGGGAAAATCTTTTCATTTGCTAAAGAAAAACTTATATCGCTGTAAACATTATCATATTTGTAAATCAAATCGCGAATTTCCGAAAACCAGTTTGTATTTTCCGGCAAATTGTTTGCAAGAGGGTTCCACGGTGTATTTAGGTATTTTCCCCACTCATCATCTCCGCCGAAATGAGCAAGGCAGATTTTAAGTTTACTGAAATCTGGTGCTTTTGCACCATTGCAAAATTTATCCATATAAATCTGCAATTTATGAGTGTTCAGTAAATATTCAAGATTTATAGGGTCCCCGTAATGTGTCGTGAAATTTCGTTTCTTTTTTTCATTAAATATCTGACCTGTTACCGGATGTATTCTCGCAGTATCGGTTATTTTAGCTCTGTCGTAAATAACACCTTTTGCACAATGAGCAATTATCGGAATATTGTTTTCAATTGCAAAATGATATATTTCGTGCAGCCGGTAATCGAATACGTAATAACCAAGTGCCGGATAAAGTTTTATTCCATGAAATCCTTTGTTTAAAATAAAATTTTTTACAAGTTCTGTAACGTTTTCATTTCTTGCATCAGCACAAACAAATGGAAGTAAAATATCTTTATATTTTTTTTTCAGTGCAGCAAGTTCTTCAAGTTGATTTATAAAGGGAACAGCAGGTTTTCCTGCACTCATGTGTTCCATATCCATTGTAAGTGAAACAAATTTTGTTCCTTTCGGATATGAGTTTAAAACTTTTTCAAAAACTTCTTCCTGATTTTTTTCATTAATAAGTGCAAGCAACGATGCATAGCGGTCGAGAATATCATTTCCTCTTTTAAAAATTCTCGGAAGATTTTTCATTAACCATTTAAAAAATCCTGTTTTTCGGGCAAAGTTAAGAGGCAATACTTTGAATAATCTATTCGGAACATGGTCTAATGTAAAAGAATGTGTATGGCAATTGTATATGTTCATTTTTATTCTTTTAATTAACTAATCAATATTTTCGAAATACGTATGTTGTAATAGTTTTAAGTACTTCAAGTACTATTTTATATTTCAACTATTTTATTTTTTATAGCGTACTTAACCATTTCAACGGTTGTTTTAAGTTCGAGCTTTTGCATTATATGATTTTTGTGCGATTCGACAGTTCTTATGCTTATCTGAAATTTGTCGGCTATCTCCTGATTGCTGTTGCCTTCGGCAACATGTTTGAGAATTTCTATTTCTCTGTTTGTAAGTGATACTTCTTTTTTATCGTGCGATTTTTCTTCTTCCTGTGCTTTTTTTACATAACCTTTAAGCATTATTTCCGAAATGTATTCGTTGAAATATTCATTACCATTATAAATTGTATAAATCGCATCAAGTATTTCTTTTCTTGTTGTATTTTTATGAAGATATCCTTTTGCTCCGGCTTTTATTGCATTAAAAATAAATTCGTCATTGGTGTACATCGAAAGAATTAAAACTTTTGAATTTGGAAATTCATTTGTTATTATTCGTGTAAGCTCGATACCCGAAATATCAGGCATTGAAATGTCGGTAACTATTACATCTGGTTTTATTGTTCTTAATTTTTCAATTGCTTCATTACTTTCTGATGCTTCACCGATTACTTCAATATTTTTCACATCGGTGAACAAAGCTTTTATGCCATCACGTATAATCTGATGGTCATCTATTAAAAAAACTTTTATTGTTTCCATACTTTATCGGTTGTTAGAGGGATTTTAATTGTCAATATTGTTCCTTTATTTATTGAAGAAGTCAAATTAAATTTTCCGTTAAGTAAATTAATTCTCTCTCGCATATTAAAAATTCCGTTTCCGCGACTTTTAAAATTTTCGTCAAATTTAAAACCTTTTCCGTTATCTTCAATAATCAATTGAATAAATTCGTTGCTTTCGAGCAGATAAACACTTGCTGATGTAGCTTGTGAATATTTTACAATGTTGCTCATTGCTTCCTGTGATATTCTGTACAAATAAATTTTTGATTTTTTATCGAGCAGCGAAAAATTTCCATTTGATTCAAATGATATGTTTATTTTTGCTCCTTTTGAAATATTTTCACAAAGATTTTTCAACACCACTTCAAGTTCAAAATCCTTTAATACCGGCGGCATCAAGTCGCTTGAAATCTGCCTTATTTCGTTAATCAAGCCATCAAAAAGTGTTTTAACCTCGTTTATTGTATTTATTGTGCGTTCAAAACTTGCGTTAACGGTGCTTTCGAGTTTAAGCTTCAGCGCTATTAATTGCTGTCCGAGTCCATCGTGTAAATCTCTTGATAATCGCTGACGTTCGATTTCCTGCCCGTCAAATAAATTCGACAAACGCTTTATTCTTTCTTCTTTCAAGGCATTTTCAACTTCTTTGTGTTTAGTCAAATCCCTTATTACTGTTGTGTTTACTTTTCTGGCTTTATATTCAACAAATTTTTCCTGAACTTCAACAGGAAAACTTGTATTATCTTTTCTGAAAGCAATGGTTTCATAACTATAAATTTTATCGGGATTTTTTTCTTCCTTTTTTATTGGCTTTGCAGAAATTATTGATGCCACATTTAATTTTATCAATTCATCGGAAGAATAATTTGTAATGTCGGTCAATGCGTGATTTACCAGCAAAATTTTACCCTCATCATGAAGCAAAATGCCATCTATTGCTGCATTATAAAAATAATTAAGTTTCTCATTATGTTCTTCAAGCTCTTCAATTTTTTTCTTGTATTTTTTCGATATATTAAAACTTTTGTAAACAACAAAAATTAAAACCAAAATAATTAATATTAAAGCGGAATTTAGAAGAAACATATTACAATGTATAAGTTAATTTTTAACATCATAAATTTGACATAACACTACTACATAGTTAATAATTTTACTTTTGGTGAAATAAAATTGTTTAATTGTTTTATTGCTAAATTGTTATAAATTAATCACCAACAGTTACAAAGGATAAAAACAACAATTTAATAATTAAGCAATTTAACAATAAAATATTTAATCTGAATCTGTGGCATTTTTATTAATACAAAACGTTATAGCACTTAATTTTTTTTAACAAGCTTTTCAATAATCGCAGGAAAATGTTCATATTCCAGTTCATGAATTTTTTCGGCAAGCATTTCGGGTGAATAATTTTTTTCAACATTACATTTTGCCTGAAAAATTATACTTCCATCATCATATTTTTCATTAACATAATGAATAGTAATTCCCGATTCTTTTTCTTTATTTTCAATTACTTCTTTATGAACTTTCATTCCATACATTCCTTTGCCACCATATTTTGGTAATAATGCAGGATGAATGTTGATAATTTTATTTCTGTATTTATCAATTATGTTTTGAGGAACTAACAAAAGAAATCCGGCTAAAACAATAAAGTCAATCTTAAATTCAGTTAATTTATCTATAACAACACAAGAATTAAATAAATTTTCATTTGTAAATATGAATGAGGGAATATCATATTTTTTGGCACGTTCAAGTACATAAGCGTCCGGCTTATTCGATAAAATAAGAGAAATCTCAGCAATACTACTGTCTTTAAAGTAATTAATAATATTTTGAGCATTAGTACCACTCCCCGATGCAAATATAGCAATATGTTTAGTCATTATGTTTATTTAAATTACTTTCAGAAACTGTTTTTATTTTATTTATAAACTTTAAAAATTATTGATTTTCAACATTTGCCCCCTCCCTGAAGGGTGTGTTGAAAATCAATTTGCACCCTTTAGGGTTTGGGGCAAACAAATTGATTTTCTAGTAAAAATATCATAAAATAAAATAAAAACAATTTCTGAAATTTTGAACTAAAGTATTATTTTTTTTTAAGAAAACAGAATTGTTAATAAAAAAAATTTGTTTTTAATAATATAAATTTTTTCCTTTGCAGCCGTTTAACTTAAAAAATAAAAAACTATGTCAGACATTGCAACAAAAGTAAAAGCCATTATCGTTGATAAACTAGGTGTTGATGAAAGTGAAGTAACAACAGAAGCAAGTTTTACCAATGATTTGGGCGCAGACTCACTTGACACTGTAGAATTGATTATGGAATTTGAAAAAGAATTTAATATTGCAATTCCTGATGATCAGGCAGAAAAAATCAGTACAGTTGGTCAGGCAATAACTTATATCGAAACTAATCAAAACAAGTAGCATTTAAAAAAATCGCCCTTATGGAGCTTAAACGCGTAGTCGTTACAGGATTAGGTGCAGTGACTCCATTAGGTAACAATGTTCCGGATTTCTGGAAGAATCTGCTTAATGGTGTTAGTGGTGCTGCACGCATTACTAAATTTGACCCTACAAAGTTCAAAACACAATTTGCTTGTGAGGTAAAAGGTTTTGAGGTTGAAAAGTATTTTGACCGAAAAGAAGCACGAAAGTACGACCTTTATGCTAAATATGCAGTTGCCTCAAGCGAAGAAGCTGTTACTGATGCCGGTTTAATACCTGCCAATCTTGATTTGGACAGAGCCGGAGTAATATGGGGTTCGGGAATCGGCGGATTGGAAACTTTCCTGTCAGAAATTTCTTCTTATGCAAAAGGAGATGGTACACCAAGATTTAGTCCGTTTTTCATTCCAAAAATGATAGCAGATATTGCTGCCGGACACATTTCTATAAAATACGGATTCAGAGGACCTAATTTCACAACCACATCAGCTTGTGCTTCTTCTTCAAACGCCATAATTGACAGTTATAATTATATCCGGCTTGGCAAAGCCAATGTAATGATAACCGGCGGCTCGGAAGCAGCCATTAACGATGCCGGAGTAGGCGGCTTTAATTCGATGCAGGCACTTTCTGTCAGAAATGACAGCCCCGAAACTGCATCACGCCCTTTTGACCTCGACAGAGACGGATTTGTACTTGGCGAAGGCGGCGGAACTATGATACTTGAAGAAATGGAACACGCTATCAAACGTGGAGCAAAAATATATGCAGAAATAGTTGGAGGAGGAATGTCAGCCGATGCACATCATATAACTGCACCTCATCCCGAAGGAGCAGGTGCCGTTCTTGTTATGAAAAGTGCACTTGAAGACAATAATCTTAAACCTGAAGACATTGATTATATTAATGTACACGGAACTTCCACTCCATTAGGCGATATAGGCGAAACAAAAGCAATAGTTAATTTGTTCGGAGATTATGCTTATAAATTAAATATAAGCTCAACCAAATCAATGACAGGACATTTGCTTGGTGCAGCCGGTGTAACCGAAGGAATTGTTTCAGTTCTCGCTGTTCAAAACGATATCATACCACCCACAATAAACCATTTTACCGACGACCCTCAACTGCCAAAATTAAACTATACTTTTCATGAACCACAGAAAAGAATAGTAAGAACAGCTATGAGCAATAGTTTCGGTTTCGGTGGACATAATGCTTGTTTGATATTCAGAAAATTTAACGGATAATTATTTTGCTGCAATTTTTAAAAAAATTATCTGTAGAAGAAAGAAAAATCGCAAATTCCATAAAAAATATTATCGGATTTTATCCCGGTAATATTTTTTTATATAAAATGGCTTTCCGGCATAGGTCGGTTGCCAGCGAACTGAACGGAGGAATAAAAAACAGCAACGAACGGCTGGAATATCTTGGTGACGCCGTACTTGGTGCAGTAATAGCTGATTATCTTTTCAAAAAATTTCCATATAAAGAAGAAGGATTTCTCACTCAAATGCGCTCAAAAATAGTAAGCCGTGATAATCTTAATAAACTTTCTGAAAAAATGGGTGTTGGTAAACTTCTTGTTATAGATAAAGTTTCCATTAGTAACAAAAGCTCTGTAAGCGGAAACGCTTTTGAAGCATTTATCGGAGCAATATATCTCGATAAGGGTTATAACTTTACAAAAAAAACAATAATAAAAAGAATTATTAAATATCATATCGACATTGAAGAACTTGAAAGTACGGAATTGAATTTTAAAAGCCGTTTAATCGAATGGGCTCAGAAAGAAAGGAAAACCGTTGAATTTTCTTTGGAAAAAGAAGAAGGGAAAGGCAGAAGTAAATTATTTCATGTAAATGTTCTTATTGATAAAAATATAAAAGGAAAAGGAGTTGATTTTTCAAAGAAAAAAGCCGAACAATATGCTTCTGAAGATGCATTAAGAAAAATAATAATTTAATAACTGCCCCATTAAATATTATTTGTTATTTTTTTCAAACCCGGGTTTTTCAAGAAGTGCAAACATATTATTTTTATATGTTTCTACACCGGGCTGGTCAAAAGGATTTACGCCAAGCATGTACCCACTGAGCGCACATGAAAACTCAAAGAAATAAATCAGCTGACCTAAATTTTCTTCATTTAACTGAGGAATGGAAATATGAATATTCGGAACTTTTCCGTCAACATGTGCCAACATGGTTCCTGCTTTAGCCATTTTATTAACATGTTGCAAACTCTTTCCGGCTATATAATTCAGTTCATCCGAATTATCACTTAACATCGGGATAAATATTTCGCGATTGGAATTTTCAACCGATAGAACGGTTTCAAAAATATTTCTTAATCCTTCCTGCATATATTGTCCAAGAGAATGAAGGTCGGCAGTGAAGTTCATACCAACAGGTAAAATGCCTTTGTTCTCTTTTCCTTCACTTTCTCCGAAAAGCTGTTTCCACCATTCTGTAAGATAATAAAGATTGGGTGAATAATTTGCCAGCACTTCAATTGTCTTTCCTTTTTGATACAAAGCATTTCTCACAGCGGCATACATAACAGCAGGATTTTCTTTAATTGATGAAGTAGAAGTCAGAAATTCCTGCATTTCTTTTGCACCTGTTATCAGTTTTTTAATATCAAAACCAGCAACTGCAATCGGAATCAAGCCCACACAAGTCAACACCGAAAAACGTCCTCCAACATCACCAGGAATTTTATAACTCAAATATCCTTCTTTTCCCGATAATTTTCTTAATGCTCCTTTGGTTGCATCAGTTATAGCAATGATTCTGTGCTTTGCCGATTGTTCTCCGTATTTATTTTCAAGATGATTTTTTATTATTCTGAAAGCAATTGCCGGCTCCGTAGTAGTTCCCGATTTTGAAATTACAATAATCGAATATTCATACTTATCAAGAATATCGAGTAAATCCGCCATGTAATCCTCGCTTAAATTATTGCCGGCATAAATAATATATGGATTTTCCCTTTCTTTTAATGATGCAAAATTATGACTCAATGCTTCAATTATAGCTCTTGAACCGAGATATGAACCACCAATTCCGATTACAACAACAATTTTTGCTCTCTTTTTTATTTCTTCGGCATCGAATTTTACTTTATTTAAGAAATGCTCTGTTGTTTTTTGAGGAATATTAAGCCAGCCCAGAAATTCTTTTCCCTTTCCGGTTTTTTCGAGCAATGATGTATAATGCAAATCCATTTGCGACTGATATGCATTAATATCATTCATGGTAATAAAATCAAGCACCCTGTCAATATCAAGCTTGAGGTTTATCATAAAATAATTTAAATAAATAATAATAAAAAGTAGTTATTTATACTTAATTAATTAATAAAAAGTTACAAAAATTTATATGATATTTTACTTAGTGGAGATTTATTCTTTTTCCTTGGTATCAATATAAATTGTAACTGGACCATCGTTTATAAGCGACACTTTCATATCGGCACCGAAAATGCCTGTTTGTATTGGTTTTCCTAAATATTCTTTAAATTTTAAAATTGTTTTTTCATAAAGTGGAATTGCCGTTTCGGGCTTTGCCGCTTTTATGTATGAAGGGCGGTTTCCTTTTTTTGTGCTCGCATGCAAAGTAAACTGACTTACTAATAAAATACCACCATTTACTTCGATTACCGGTAAATTCATTATTCCATTATCGTCATTAAAAATTCTCAGTTGAACAATTTTTCTGCAAAGCCAATCAATATCTTCATCATTATCTGCATCTTCATAACCAACAAAAACAAGTAATCCATTTTTTATTTCACCTGATATTTTGTTTTCAATTTTTACCGATGCTTCGGAAACTCTTTGTATTATTGCACGCATGATTTTATTAGTTTAATGTTTGAAGTTTAAAGTTAAAAAATCACTCTTTGTATTCGCTATATTTAAATTTTTCAGTAATGTTTTAAAACTAATTATTAAATTCCGGAATTTATAATCCCGAAATCACATTATATTATCATTTCAATAGAAAAAAAATAAAAATTTTTTCACGGGAAAATTCAAAATTTAGAAAAACTTTAAACATTAAACTTTATACTTTAAACTATTTTTTGAATTCCTTTTCTTTTAATTCCTTCACATAATTCAAAATATTTATATAATTCCTGTATCTGCTTTCGCTTACACTTCCTTCCTCAACAGCTTTTTTAACAGCACAGTTCGGCTCGCTGACATGCATGCAATTATTATACTGACATTGCGAAAGTAATTTAAACATCTCGGGAAAGAAATGAGTTATTTCATACAGTTCGAAATCTAAAACTTCAAATTCCTGAATTCCTGGCGTGTCAATTATGTATCCGCCGAATGATAATTCAAACATTTCCGAAAATGTTGTCGTATGAACTCCCTTAGAATAACTATCGGATATATTTGATGTTTTTAAATTCAGATTTGGTTCGATTTTATTTATTATTGTTGTTTTTCCTGCTCCTGAAACACCAGAAAACAAAGAGGTCTTATTTTTCATCTCCAATTTCAATTCATCAAGATTTATGTTTTCAGTTGCTGAAACAGAAATGCACTTATATCCTATTTTTTCATAAATATCAATTGTTTCCCGAAGTTTCTGATTTAGTTTTTCATCATAAATATCAATTTTATTAAAAACCAGAACTGCCGGAATATGGTATGCTTCGCATGTTGCAAGATATTTATCAATAAAATTCCATGGCGTTTTTGGTAAAGTTAATGTTACTAAAAGAAAAGCAGTATCAATATTTGCGGCAATAATATGGGTTTGTTTTGAAAGCTTAACAGATTTACGTATTATAAAATTTTTTCTGTCGAGAAGTTCGGTTATTTGTCCTGTATTTTGTTCTTCATCAAAAATAAAATCAACATAATCGCCTACAACAACCGGATTAGTGCTTTTGTGCCCCTTCAAACGAAATGCTCCGCGAAGTTTACATTCAATACGATTATTGTTTTCGCCTTTTACAATAAAAATATTTCCTGTTGATTTTACGACTGTTCCTCGCATGGTATTCAGTTTACAGTTGTGATTTTTTGTTTAACCCTACATATCTTTTTTCAGATTCAGATTTCGCAATTTAGGCGCAAACTTCGCTGCAATTCCCGTAACGAGCAAAGTCATGCTGCCACCGAAAATAACCGAAGGGATTAATCCTAAAAGGCGTGCAGCCAAACCCGATTCGAAAGAACCAATTTCATTTGAAGAACCAATGAAAATGCTGTTTACAGAAGCTACTCTTCCTCGCATTTCATTTGGTGTATAAAGCTGGATTATTGTTTGGCGAATAATAACACTCACGTTGTCGAACACTCCACTCAAGGCAAGCAAAAATAATGAAAGATAAAAATTTTTCGATAAAGCGAAACAGATAATACATAGCCCAAAACCTGTAACTGAAATTAAAAGTTTTTTACCTGAATTTTCCAAAGGTGGTTTATATGCTAAAAACATTGCCATAATGACCGCACCAAAAGCAGGTGCAGCGCGTAAAAAGCCAAAACCCTGAGGTCCTACTTTTAATATTTCGGCTGCAAATATCGGCAATAAAGCAACTGCTCCACCAAATAAAACAGCAAACATATCGAGTGAAATAGCACCAAGTACAATCTGATTTTTAAAAACAAATTTAACTCCAGTTGCCAAGCTTTCAAATAATGATTCGTCCTTTTCTTTTTTTGGCATTGGTTTGCTCTTAACTTTTAAGTAAAACAATAAACTTAAAAACACGCAAGCAACAACGGCTAAATAAGCTTTATCAATTCCAAAAAACCCGATTATTAATCCTCCAAAAGCCAGCCCAATAACCATAGCTATATGAAATGTAGAACTATTCCATGTTGATGAGTTGGCATAAAGATTTCTCGGTACTATCTGCGCCATTAAAGCAGTTTGCGATGGAAAAAGAAAACCGCGCGCTATTCCTGTTAAAAATATTATTGAATAAATCGGAAATACTCCATGTAATTTGAGCAGATATGAAAACTTATAAGTGATGAAAAACAATGACAAAGCACACAAGAAATAAACAAAATCACATATAACAATTATTTTTTTTCTATTGAAAATATCTGCAAAATGACCACCAAGTAAAGCAATTCCCATAAAAGGCATTGCTTCCGCCAATCCTATTAATCCTAATGAAAAAGCATCTTTTGTATATTCATAAACCTGCCATCCTACAATTGTCGATTGCATTTGAATAGCAAATGTCAACGTGAATCGTGCCAACACAAAATAACGGAAATCTTTTATTTTTAATACTGCAAACGCATCGTGTTTTTCTTCGGATTCAGTGGTCATTTTGAAAATGTTATTTTGTTTGTCGTTTGTAGTTTGTCGTTAAAATAACAACAAACTACGAACCACAAACTACAAACTATTTATCTTGAATAATTAGGAGATTCGCGTGTAATAACAATATCATGTGGATGACTTTCAACAACTCCGGCATGAGTGATTCTGATGAATTTTGCTTTTTGCAGCGATTCAATATCTTTTGACCCGGAATAAAACATTCCTGCTTTTAACCCGCCAATCATTTGATAAATAACTTCAGCCAATGTTCCTTTATAAGGAACTCTGCCAACAATACCTTCGGGAACTAATTTTTTTATATCATCTTCTTCTTCCTGGAAATACCTGTCTTTCGAACCTTTTTGCATTGCCTCTATTGAGCCCATGCCTCGGTATATTTTATATTTTCTTCCTTCTAAAATAATTGTTTCGCCCGGCGATTCTTCAACTCCTCCAAACAAAGAACCTATCATTACCGAGTGAGCTCCGGCAGCAATTGCCTTTACTATATCACCTGTATATCTTATTCCTCCATCGGCAATTATCGGAATTCCTGTATCTTTTATTGCCTTAGCTATTGTATAAATTGCATGTAATTGTGGAACACCAATACCTGCAACAACTCTTGTAGTGCAAATGGAACCAGGTCCGATTCCTACTTTCACCGCATCAGCTCCTGCTTTAATTAAATCCATTGCAGCTTCGGGTGTAGCTATGTTGCCTGCTATAACTTGAGTTTCGGGGTAATTTTTCTTTATTTTTTTTACCATTTCCAAAACATATTTTGAATGCCCGTGTGCTGTATCAACAACAATTGCATCAACAGATGCTTTAACAAGTGCAGCTACTCTTTCATGCGCTTCCGCAAAAGTACCAACTGCTGCCGCAACTCGTAAGCGACCTTTGCTGTCTTTACAGGCATTTGGCCTTTCTTTCATTTTAATAATATCTCTGTATGTAATAAGTCCTATAATTTTATTTTTCTTATCAACAACAGGAAGTTTCTCTATTTTGTATTGTTGTAAAATATCTTCTGCTTTTTCCAAATCTATAACCTCTGTGGTTTTAATGATGTTTTCTTTAGTCATAACTTCGGTTATAGGACGTTCGAGATTTTTTTCAAAACGTAAATCCCTGTTTGTAACAATTCCTACCAATTCATTATTTTTATTTACTACAGGAATTCCACCGATTTTAAATTCCTTCATCATTTTTAGAGCATCTATAACTATTGATTCTTCAGGCAATGTTACGGGGTCGTAAATCATTCCGTTTTCGGAACGTTTCACTTTTCTGACTTTTTCAACTTGTTCTTCAATTGACATATTTTTATGAAGAACTCCTATTCCACCTTCCTGCGCCATTGCAATAGCAAGTGTTGATTCGGTTACTGTATCCATCGCAGCAGATACTATAGGAATGTTAATTTTTATTTCTTTTGTAAATACAGTTTTTGTACTTACTTCTTTTGGATGAACTTCGGAATATGCAGGTACTATCAACACATCATCGTAAGTTAATCCTTCACCGGCGAATTTTTCAGAATTTAATAACATAAATTGAAGTTTCGTGCAAAGGTATATAAAAATATTTTAACAAATTAGTACTTCAAGTGCCTAAAGTACTTAAAGTAAAAAATATAAAAATAAAGTTGTTAAATTCATTGCTATCTGCTGAAAATAGAAATTAATATTAACGTGACGATTTCACGAAATAGCTTATATTTTAAACTCCGTGAACTTTGCGTAATCCTTTGTGTTTTTTGTGGTAAAAAAAAGATAATCACAAAGTTCACAATCCGTCAGCTGACGGACACTAAGGACACAAAGAATCATACTCGATTAACAATAATTCTATTTTTTATGGTACGCTAATGAAGTTTTACAATAAATTTGTTAAAAGGAAAATTCAATTCTTTCGAAGCTTACTCTTTTCATCACTTCAAAATATTATTTATCCATTGGATAAAGTGTGAAATAAATTGGTAATTATTTTTTTTATTTATTTTTATTTTTAAATTTGTCAAGTAATTTTTTAAAATAAAAAAATCTTGATTTTAGGAACAGGTATTGACATAATTGAAGTAGAAAGAGTCGAAAATCAGATTTCAAATAGTAAGGGCTTTAAAGAAACTATTTTTACAAAAAGAGAAATTAAATATTGTGAATCAAAAAAGAATAAAGCCCAACATTACGCTGCTCGTTTTGCAGCAAAAGAAGCTTTTTTTAAGGCAATAGGAACAGGTTGGAGAGACGGAATGTCTTTTGTTGAAATAGAAATTTTAAACAACGAACTTGGTAAACCCGAAGTCATTTTACATGGAAAAACAAAGGAATTCAGTAAAAAACAATTAATAAATAATATTCATGTTTCTTTATCACATATAAAAAATTTAGTAACCGCAATTATAACATTAGAAAAATAGAAAGGGGAAAAAATTATGTCAAACATTGGTAACTATGATGAAAGAATTAAAAATTTTGATTGGTCAATTTCCGAAAAAGAACTTGACTACAAACCAGGTAATGTAATTAACATTGGCTGGTATTGTACAGATAGAATCTGTCAGATGGGAAAAGGGAACAAGCTTGCTCTTTTGTGGGAAGGACTTGGTGGAGTTGAAAAGAAATATACTTATAACGATATTCGCTTGGCAAGCAACACCATTGGAGCTTTTCTAAGAAATTTAGGAATTAAAAACGAAGACAGAGTTTGTTTGTTTATGGACAAAGTACCGGAACTTTACATTGGTTTACTCGGTATTTTAAAAATCGGAGCAATAGCACAACCATTATTTTCAGCTTTTGGCGAAGAATCATTATTAGTAAGATTAGAAAATGCTGAAACTTCTGCTATTTTCACTCAGAGAAAACATATTGCAAAAGTCAGAAAAATAGTAGCTCAAATGCCTTTCTTAAAACATATTATTATTGTTGATTATGACGGCAAACATCCTCTTCGTGAAAGAGAAGTTGCATTCAATATGGATGAAGCTACACCGGTTGAAAATTTTGAAGTTTATCCGACAAAAGCAGAATCACCATCAATACTTCATTATACTTCAGGAACAACAGGACAACCCAAAGGAGTAAAACATGTTCATTATTCACTAATTTCTCAATACCTGACTACAAAATGGGTTTTAGACCTTCATGAAAATGATATTTACTGGTGCACTGCCGACCCGGGATGGGTAACAGGAACATCTTACGGAATTATCGGCGCATTCAGTTCAGGAGTTACTCAATGTGTTCTTGATAGCGGATTTGCTGCTGAAGCATGGTACAAGTTTATAGAAAAAAATAAAGTTACCGTTTGGTATTCTGCACCAACTGCCATTCGTTCATTGATGAAAGCAGGAGATGAAGTTATTAAAAAATATGACCTCTCTTCTTTAAGGCATTTGGCAAGTGTGGGAGAACCACTTAATGCCGAAGCTGTTGTTTGGTCAGAAAAAGTTTTTGGTAAACAATTCCATGATAGTTACTGGCAAACAGAAACCGGCTCAATAATGATTTCTAATTATCCGGGAATGAAAATCAAACCAGGTTCCATGGGTAAACCATTTCCCGGAATCACAGGTACAATTATTGACCCGGATACTTACGAGCCAATTACAGAAGAAGGAAAGATAGGACTTATTGCATTTAAACCCGGCTGGCCTTCAATGATGAGAACTTATTGGAACAATGAAGAAACTTATAAAAACAAATTTAAAAACGGCTGGTATTTACCCGGAGACCGTTCAACTATTGATAAAGACGGATATTTCTGGTTTATCGGAAGAGACGATGATATTATAAATACAGGCGGACATTTGGTTAGCCCGTTTGAAGTTGAATCAGCTCTTTTGGAACATGAATCTGTTGCCGAATCGGCAGTTGTTTCAAAGCCCGATGATGTAAACATGGAAGTTGTTAAGGCATTTGTTACCTTAAAGCCCGGTTTCAAAGCCGATAATGACATGGAGTTAACTATTATGAATTTTATTCGCAAGAAACTTTCACCACTTGCAATGCCTCAGGAAATCGAATTTGTAGATTCACTTCCTAAAACAAGAAGTGGTAAAATTATGAGACGAATATTGCATGCTAAAGAATGGGGAGAAGAAATAGGCGATATTTCAAGTTTAGAAAACGACTAAAAAAGTCATTAGTCAATAAGACATTAGTCATTAGTAAAAATTGCAATGTTGAAATTCTTAACCTCATCAAATACAGACATTAATTAATATAATTATAAATCTTAAAATAAAAGGAGAAAATAAAACATGAACAGAGACGAAATTAAAGACATAGTATTAGAATATGTTATTGCGGAATACGTTGAAGACGAAAGCGATGAAATAACTTATGACACCCCTCTTATTTCAGGTGGTATAGTTGACTCATTTTCTATGGTTTCTTTAAAAAGATTCCTTGAAAACAAATACAAGATTTCAATTCCTGACGAAAAAGCTTCACCTGAAGCATTTGACTCAGTAAATAAAATTACTGATTTAGTACTCGAATTTGTAGGTTAATTAGAGTTTGTCCAGAATGTCCGATTTCTTCGTTACTCTCGTTTTATAAATCAGTCATTTACTATATAGTAAACTCCTGATTTATAAAATTCCGAAAGCCTCGAGCTCGAACATTCTGAACAAAACTCTTGACTTTATGGACAGACACTAATTAATTAATTAAATTTAAAGGAGACAAAATATGAGTTATAGCGATAAAGTTAGAGCCACCTATCAGGCACAAATAAAAGACATGCAAGATAAAGGTCTTTTAAAACAGGAAAGATACATACATTCTACTCAGCAAGCTGATATCGAAGTTGAATTTCCGGCAGGTGCGGCTGTTAAGAAAGTTATTAATATGTGTGCTAATAATTATCTCGGTCTTTCAAGTCATCCGGAAATTGTTAAAGCTGCACATGATGGACTCGAAACCCGTGGATATGGCATGTCTTCCGTGCGTTTCATTTGCGGCACACAGGACATTCACCGTGAACTGGAACAAAAGATTACGGAGTTTCTGGGAACAGAAGCCACTATTCTTTTTCCTTCATGCATGGATGCTAATGCAGGCGTTTTTGAAGCTGTGCTTACAGACGAAGATGTAATGATTTCCGACCGCTTGATTCACGCTTCACTTATTGATGGCGTTCGTCTTTGCAGTGCAATGCAGGATAGCTTCAAACATCAGAACATGGAACATCTGGAAAGCAAACTCCAGCTTCATTCTGATAAAAGAAACAAAATGGTTATTACCGACGGAGTGTTTTCAATGGACGGTGATACTGCCAAATTAGATGAAATGGTTGCTCTTTGCGAAAAATACGATGCAATGCTTTTAGTTGATGACTCTCATTCATCCGGTTTTATCGGAAAAACAGGCAGAGGCACTCATGAAAAGTATGGTGTTGTCGGAAAGATTGATATCATAACAACTACATTCGGTAAAGCACTTGGCGGAGCATCCGGCGGTTGCGTTTCGGGAAGAAAAGAACTTGTGGAAATGTGCCGTCAGAAAGCACGTCCTTATCTTTTCTCAAATACTATTGCACCTGTGGTTGTTTCCGGTGTTCTGAAAGTTCTTGATATTCTTTCAAAAAGTACCGACAGAAGAGATAAGCTTGAAAAGAATACTGAATTCTGGAGAAAAGGATTAACCGAAGCTGGCTTTGTTCTTAAAGAAGGCGACACTCCTATTGTTCCTGTTATGCTTTTCAATGCTAAATTAGCGCAGGATTTTTCAAAAGCACTTTTTGATGAAGGTATTTATGCTGTTGGATTTTTCTTCCCTGTTGTACCAAACGGTCAAGCAAGAATAAGAACACAGATTTCTGCCGGTCATGAAATGCATCATCTTGAAAAAGCTCTGGAGGCATTCACTAAAGTTGGTAAGAAATTTGAAATTCTTGGTAAAACAAAACAGGAAATTATTGATAGATATGGAATGTAATATATTTTGAAAAATTATTTATTGTTATTAAGAGGTCGGGAAATTTTTTAATAACAATTTTTCTTTGCATTGATTTTGCAAGCTCTTTTACAAAGCTTTGGTTGTAACATTGGCTTGTATGGCTTTGCCAATCTGCTTGCAAGTTACAGTAGATAAAATTATGAAATTTGAAAAAAGTGTTGTTTTATAAAATAAAGTAATTAAATTTGCATTCTATAATTAGAAAACAAATTTCTTTGTTATAGTTTCCTGTCCATTACTTACTTTCAGAAAATATATATCGCCCTTTTTAAGATATGACACTTCAATATTAATTTTTGTAAAATTAGGAGTTGTTTCAAATGCCTGTGAGTAATATGTAGCTCCAAGAATATTCGCAACTTCAACAAGTACCATGGAATTTTTCAGGTTTTTTACTTTTGTTTCGATGCTTTTACCGCTGAAAACAGGAGGAGTAATCATAAGCTGCGAATAATAATTATTTGCTCTTGCAATATAAGTTTCGCTATATATTCCGGAACCATCTGTATTCGTCTGTTTCAACCTATAATAAATTACAACTTTTGCTGGCGGATTATCATCTATCACAGAATATTTTATGCTTTTATTATTACTACCTGTACTTTTTACTGTTGTTAAAGTTTCAAAATTATTGCCATTGTCGGAACGTTGCAAAATATAATAATCAATATTTTGTTCAAATGGTGCTGACCAGTATAATATAACTTTGTTCTCTTCATAAACCGCTTCAAAAGAAAGTAAATCCAAAGATTCTCCATCCGTAAGCATGTTATTAAAAATATCGTATGTGGAAAATTCATATACTTTAATATCATTTGCTTTTAATTCATAAAACCTTATTGCAAATGCAGAATTAACAACTATGCTTAATAGCATTATAAAAAATATTTTTTTCATTATTTCATACTTAATTAAAAATTAAACTGAATATTCAAAACGCCTGCAAAATTAATATTTTCGCTCGCTGAAATCAATTTTTTTTATGAACAAGTTATAAAACAATTTTGAAGTTTAAGGTTTAAAGTTTTGGAATTTAGTTGTTACTGCTAATTGTCAGAAAAGAAATATATTTTAGACAAACTATTGTTATGGGCATGTTGTGTTATATTAGCCTGCATTATTCACAAAAAACTTAAACTGTTTGTGGTTTGTAGTTTGTTGTTAATTTCTTTTTTTCTCGTAGCTCGTGGCTTGTAGCTCGCAGCTATGATTGTTAAAAGTTTATGAATAATTCAGGTTAGTGAAGTTATAAGTTATATGTTAGATATTTGATGACTGCAATTTTTCTTTCTTCCAGAATTAAGTATTACCAGCCGGCAGATAAGTTTTTAATTTTGACTTTAGATTATTTTATAAATAACATTATATTAGATTGATTTGTTTTTGTTGTTTCAATTTTATTTTATATTTTTAAAAAAAAATTCATTGATTATGATTAAAAAAATTCAGAAAACAGATTTTTTATATGTCTTTGTTTTGTTTTTATTTTTGATGCCGTCATGCCGAAAAGAAAATTTTGACTTCAAAAATAAATTTGCATCAACAAATAAATACGACCCTAACATGTCGTTGCCATTGGTTCATTCCAAACTTTCAATTGAAGATATTATTTCTGGTTCTAGTGCTAATCAATTTTTTAAAACAGATGCCAGTAATATTGTAACCTTATTTTATAAAAGTAATGTTTTTGAAAAATATGCAAAAGATGTTTTTTCTACTATTGATGACCAAACCTTTTCAAATAACTATAATTTTACATTACCTTTTGGTTTACCTGTTGGTGATAGTGCATTTACAAATTACAACCCTGTATTTTCCCTAACTACCACAAACGGTGAACAATTTGACAGCATTACAGTAAAAAGCGGAACACTTAGATTTCATTTAAATTCTTCAAATTACAATCATCAAGCAAAATTTGATGTTACGCTTCCTAATGTTTTAAAAAATGGTACTGCTTTTAAAACTACAATTCATTATACATACAGTGGCTCATTACCTGTTGACATTACCAGAGATTTTGACCTTACAGGATATACTATAGCTTTTACTCCTACGAATCAATTAGCAGTTAATATAAAAATTACAGGTTATGGTGATAATAATACTAATACATCTCCTTATGATTTTAATTTTGAAACTTCATTAATAGCTGTTCAGTATTTGAGAATGTTTGGTTATTTAGGACAAAGAACGATAAGCCTCGGACAGGATAGTATCCTTCTTCATGTTTTTAAAAACAATTTCAATGGCTCTATGCAGGTAGACGACCCTAAATTAAAAATTAATGTTTATAATTCTTTTGGAATTCCTGTAAAAACAACTTTTAATAAATTACAGGTATATTCTTCTGTTAATGCACCGAATACTATTAACATAGGTGGAACAGGATTAAATAACCCTTTAACTATCGGATACCCTACCATGTCGCAAATCGGACAAAGTGTTCTTACATCAGTTCTCCTTAACAAAGGAAACTCAAACATTGCCGATGCAATAAATATTTCGCCAAAAAAATTTCTTTACGATATTATTGCCAACACAAATCCATTGGGAGTATCATCACCGAATTTTGTACTTGATACAAGCAAAATTAAAGTTGACTTTGAAATTGAAATTCCTTTATCCGATTTTTGTGGAAAGTTTATTATACAAGATACAATGCCTTTTGGAGTTACAGAATTAAGTAAGGATATTAAGGATTTAAAATGGATAAAATTCAGAGTTAATGCTGAAAACTGGTTTCCCCTTGATGCAGTTATGCAGATTTATTTTACTGATACTATAGCTGGAAATAAATATCATATTGTAGATTCTTTAATATTGAACTCGACTGACAAAATAATTGATGGAGCAATACAAGGACCTTCTCCTAATTACAGAGTTACAACACCTAAATTAAAATTAACCGAGATTCTTGTAGAAAAGGATAAACTTGAAAAAATTGAAAATTGCAATAATATGTTCATAAGAGCAACTATCAATACTATTTATAATCCGTTATTCAGAGTCAGAATTTACAATAATTACATTTTGGATATAAAACTGTCAGCTCAGGTACAACTTGATGTGAGTTATTAACGAATACTTTTACAACTATAAAAATATTTTTTATGATAAGAAAAATATACGAAAAATTATTGTTTACGATTTTATTTTGTAGTTTTATCGGAACGGCAACCTCTCAAAATAGTTTGACTACGCATTTGATGTCTTCTATTCCGCAATCAAATTATACAAATCCATCTTTTATTCCTTGTTATGGTTTTCATATAAGTTTACCTATTATAGTTCCTAAATCTGCTTTTGAAAGTCTTAATATGAAATATTCACCACGTATATTTACTCCAACTTTCTTTTTAAATGTGAGTCATACCGGATTCAAGTATAACGATATTATTAAATTACATTCCGATGATTCGTTATATACTGATATTGATAATGCTCTCAAAAAATTATCAAAAAGGAATTATATTTCTTTAGACCTTCAAATAGAACATTTTTCATTCGGAGTAAAAATTAAGAAAAAATATTATGTGAATTTCAGTATCGTTGAAAAAATGTCATTTCGCTTTAGTTATCCTAAAGATTTTATGCTATTGGCTGCAAAAGGGAATACTCAATTTCTTGGAAAAACAATTGATTTGAGCAGCTTCGGAATAAATTTTACACATTATAAAGAGTTTGCTGTTGACATTGCAAAAAAAGTTAATGAAAAATTAACTGTAGGTATAAGACCTAAACTTCTTTATGGTTTAGGAAATGTTTTTACTGAAAATAATAATTTTGGTTTGTACACCGACCCAACATATTATTATCTTACACTCAACTCAGGATTAAAAATTAATACTTCCCTTCCAATACCTATAAATGTTAATGAAGGTCAAATAAGCTTGCCAAAAGTCATTGATTCCGAAAAATACTGGGAGAATTATTATAAGAATAATAAAAACAAGGGCTATGCACTTGATTTCGGCGGAAATTATAAATTAAATCAAAAAATAACTGTAGCAGCAAGTGTAATTGACCTTGGTTTTATAACATGGAAATTCAATCCTCAGAATTTGATAATTCAAAAATCGGAATTCAAATTTGAAGGAATAGATATAAATGATTTTATTAGTAAAGATACTACTAAAAAATCTTCAAATGATATAATGCTTGATTCTATTCAAAAGAGCGTTAACTTTGAAAAAACAACTAAAAAATATACTACCTATCTTAATACAAAAATTTATTTAACCGGAATATATCAATTGAATAAAACAAGTAATGTTGGATTATTGTATCGTGGTGAATTTTTTAATAAATCTTATCACTCCGCATTAACTTTTTCTATGAACGACAGATTATGCAGGTTCTTCAGTGCAACTCTAAGCTATTCAATACTTAACAGAAGTTATTTGAATATAGGTGCAGGTATTTGCTTTAATTTTGGCTTCTGGCAGCTATTTGTTGTTACTGATAATTTTTACGGTGCTATGTTTCCTGAAACAGTAAAAACTGCAAACGTATTTTTCGGAATGAATTTTGTTTTCGGCTGCAGAAAATATAAACCTAATTATCCGCAGATATAATAGGAAAATTAACTTTAATAATTATGGAAAATTATTTTTCAAAAGTATTTGCAGAATTACTCGAAAAAATAAATGATAAAAAAATAAAAGAAAAAACTCTTGAAATATGGGTAATTGCTGCAAAAGAAGGAGGATGGACAAAACCCGCAGAACTCGAAAAAATACCATTCACGCTTTTAACCGACTGCAAAAGCATAAACTTAATCGAACACACAATTGCCGTTACTAAAGGAGCAGCAGGACTTGCAAAAGCAATTATTGAAACCTACAAACCTCCTTTTAAAATTAATATGGATTATATTTATGCCGGCGGCTTGTTACACGATGTCGGAAAACTCAATGAATTTGAACTTAAAAACGGAGAATATAAAAAAAGCTTTGCCGGAAAATGTGCACGTCATCCAATTTCAGGTGCAATACTTGCAGCAAAAGTCGGATTGCCAAATGAAATAATAAATATTATTGCTTGTCATGCTAAGGAAGGCGATGGCAGACCGCAACGCATCGAAACTGTTTTAATTCATCAAGCCGATTTTGCAACCTTCGACCCGATGGTTATGCTGAAAGATGGTAGGCTTATTCTTTAAATAAAACTTCGATATTCGACATTCAGTGTTCGCTATTCGATATTTTTAAAAATAATATCGAATCATTAGTGTACCATAAAAATTAAATTTCGTTCTTTGAAATTATTGATAGATAAGGTTTGTAATAAATTTTGGTAACGTGACGATTTCAATTTACCTCATTCATTTTACGTTATTTTATATA
>JBAZBZ010000048.1 GCA_041671145.1 Bacteroidales bacterium
AATGAAGTAACCCCTTATTTAAATGGTAATATTCCAAGTGGTTCCTACACTTTAAATAGTGATAATTCTAATAATTTTGGAAATAATATTTTTAATATTGGTCAAGGAGAAGGTGCTCCTTATTATTTTAAGGGTGATATAGCTGAAATAATAGTATATGACAGAAAGCTGAACAATCAAGAAAGAATTAATATCGAGCAATATTTATACAATAAATATGCCGGACCCCCTGTCTGTCTCGGAGAAAACATTAATATTCCTTATGGTTTTTGCGACGCTACATTAAAAGATATTTTTATTCCTAATCGGTTTTCTGCATACCAATGGTCAACAGGAGCAACAACAAGCTCAATAAAAGTAAATGAAACAGGAAATTATTCGGTAACAGCAACAAATGTTTTCGGTTATAAATCAGTAGATACGGTAAAAGTTGCATTCCCGAAATGGAATATACATGATACTTCATTTTGTGTTGGAAACACAGTAACATTGAGTTCTCAACTCGGAAATAATTATACATATAGTTGGTCAACCGGCTCAAGTTCTTCTGCAATTACAGTTTCGCAGGCAGATACTGTTGCTCTGCTTGTAACAGACATTAATGGCTGTTTTGTAAAAGACACAATAAAAGTTTTGGTGGATAGTTTTTCTGTTAAAGCAACACTTGGTCCCAATGTTAACTTTTGCATGGGCGATTCATTAGGGTTGCTTGTGGGACAATTGCCCGGCAACCATTACTCATGGTCAACAACTGCAACAACAAGAAAAATTAAAGTAGATACGCCGGGAACATATTATATTACTGTTACAAACGTATTGGGTTGTGTGGCAACCGATACAATAACTGTTTCAACAAAAGGATACTCACCGGTTATGAATTTTTCTGCTGTTCCTGTTTGCAAAGGGAATCCGACAAATTTTTCCGACTTATCAAATGTGCAATTACCAGACACAATTACAAAATGGGATTGGAATTTTGGTGATGGTGAAACTGATACGGTAAACCAAAATCCTGCTCATAAATATTTGAATTCCGGAACTTATACTGTTACTTTAATTGCAACTTCAAATGCAGGATGCGTAAATAACATAACCAAACCGGTTACTGTATATTTTCTTCCGCAGGCAAATTACACTCCGGTAAACGGTTGTACGGGTGTTGAAATAAGCTTTAATGATAGAAGTAATTCGCTAAACGGAAACATTAATACGTGGTCGTGGAAATTTGATGACCCCGGTAGTGGCAATAATACTTCTGTTTTACAAACTCCCAAACATACATACAATACTTCCGGAACTTATCATGACACATTGATTGTAACAACTAATTTAGGTTGCAAGGATACAATAATAAAAACCATTACTATAAGACAATCCCCTAATATTGATTTCGATTATTCTAAAGTTTGCGAAGGAAACCCTGTTAATTTTACCGATTTAACAACAACACCATTGTTTTGGCCAATTATATACTGGCATTGGAATTTTGGCGATAGCAAAATTGATACGATAAATCAAAATCCTGTTCACCGATATGATACTGCCAAAACATACAATGTTTCGTTAACAGTAAAATCATTTTCGGGCTGCATTATAACTAAAACAAAACAACTCACCATTCATTCGTTACCAACCGTTGAATTCGGTACGGGAACAATTTGTAAAAATACTCCATGCCAGTTTCTGGATAGTTCTACTTCTTCTACCGATACCATTAACTGGTGGAAATGGAATTTTTCGGATATTGATTCATCATTTGTACAAAATCCTTTTTTTACTTTTTATACAACAAGCGGATATCAAAGCATAAAGCTTACAGTAAAAACTTCAGCCGGATGTGAAAAAGATACTACAAAACAGTTTTATGTTCATGAAAAACCAACTGTTGATTTTAACTTTAATCCACAGTACGGAGTTGCTCCGTTAGGTGTCAGCTTTGACAATCTCACAAGCGGAGGCGACTCGTATTCGTGGAATTTCGGCGATGGCAGCACATCCTCACTGCCGGAACCTTCGCATACTTATACTTCAAATTCAATTTATACAATAACGTTATATTCTTCAACAGGATTTGGATGCATTGATTCCGTAAAAAAAGAAATAAAAGTCATGCATTCATCACTTGATATTGCCGTAATAGGTTTACGCAAAACAATTCAGAACAACAACATTAATCTCACCGTTGATTTAACTAATGTGGGAACAAGAACAATTAAAAACGCCATTTTGTCTGCCAATATTGATGCCGGTTCCAGCATTATTGAAAACTGGAGTGGTAATCTGGCATCAGGGCAAGTTATATCATATAAATTTAGTTCCTCATTCAAATACAATCAGGATAACATTTCTAAATATATTTGCGTGGAAGCAGATGAACCTAACGGACTAACGGATGATGACATGAGTAATAACCGGTTTTGCATTGCCCTTACTGAAGAGTTTTCCGTAACTGATTTGTTTCCTAATCCTGCAGATAATGAAGTAAACTTCGGATTTATTGTTCCTGCCGCTGAAAATGTGAAGATAATTCTTTACAATGCTATCGGTGAAAAAATAACAGAAATTTTCAACGATGATGCTAATAAAGGATTTAATTCAATAAAAATAAACACAGCTTCATTAAACAATGGAATGTATGTTGTAAGAGTTACATATAAGAGCAGAACAATAGTGAAGAGTTTTATAAAAAATTAAAGAACATCCTTAAATAACTTATAAGAAAGCAAAATCTTTTTCTATTTCCATTTACTTAAAAAATCTTTTAAATGAATATGCATTATTCCATTAATATTTTTTGGTGCAAACTCATCAAGGGAAACAACTATTTTAGGATAATTGTCTTTAATTTCAAGTAAGTTACCGAATTCTCTTTGTTTTACTTTTTCGTCGGGAATTAAATAACATGCTTGTATATATAGTTTGTTCCCATTCTTTTCACAAACAAAATCAATTTCTTTTTCTCCGGTTTTTCCGACCATAACAATATATCCATTTATCTTATACATATTCCGATGAAACTTATAAAATAGTATAAACTACTAACAAAAAAAATCAACCATAAAACTGTAAACTTCAAACTGATTTTCTTTTGTGTTTTAAAAAAAAACGATTAGGTTTGCATTTGATTTAAAATCGAAAAAGAGTGTATGCATTTAATTATATAGGTAGGTACTTTATTTTGTTAAGCCATGTCTTTGTACGTCCCGAAAAACGTTCGATATACTGGAAACAGATAATAAGAGAAATTGATGTTTTAGGATTGGACTCGCTTGGTATTACTCTTATAATTTCTATTTTCGTTGGTGCAGTAATTACAATACAAACTGCTTCAAACATTGATAATCCTCTTTATCCTACTTATCTTGTAGGTTATGCTTCACGAGAATCAATAATTCTCGAATTTTCTCCGACAATAGTAAGCTTGATACTTGCAGGAAAAGTAGGTTCGCGAATTGCATCGGAAATAGGCACAATGAGAATTACCGAACAAATTGATGCACTTGAAATGATGGGTGTAAATTCCGCAGGATATCTTATATTACCAAAAATCATAGCTTCGGTTTTTATCAATCCTTTTCTTGTTATCATAAGTATGTTTATAAGCATTTGGGGTGGATGGGTTGCAAGCGTTGCAACAGGTTTGATAACATCAACAAATTACATTTACGGAATACAGTTCGGATTCAGACCTTTTACCGTTACTTATGCTTTAATAAAAACCATTGTATTTGCTTTTATTATAACCACTGTTTCTTCCAACGAGGGCTATTACACAAAAGGAAGCTCGCTTGATGTCGGTCGTGCAAGCACGCGTGCCGTCGTTTATTCAAGCATTGTGATTTTGTTATTTAACCTTATATTAACACAATTACTGTTGATATGATTGAAGTAAAAAACATATCAAAATCTTTCGGAGAAAAAAAAGTCATCAAAGATTTTTCTGTAAACTTTGAAAGAGGCAAAACGAACCTGATTATCGGTCAGAGTGGTTCGGGCAAGACCGTTCTATTAAAAGCAATTGTAGGCATACACGAAATTGATTCCGGACAAATAATATACGACGGTAGGATTTACAATGAGATGGGTGTTGTTGAAAAAAAGAAGATAAGAAAAGAAATAGGAATGCTTTTTCAGGGCGGTGCTTTGTTTGATTATATGACAGTTGAAGAAAATGTAAAATTCCCTTTGGATATGTTTAGTGAAATGCAGGAAGAAGAAAAAATTGAAAGGGTTAATTTTTGCCTAAATAGAGTTGATTTGACAAATTCCAATAAGCTTTTTCCTTCCGAATTAAGCGGAGGAATGAAGAAAAGAGCTGCTATTGCACGCGCTATTTCGGTAAATCCCAAATATTTATTTTGCGATGAGCCCAATTCTGGATTAGACCCCAAAACATCTATAGTCATTGATAATCTTATTCGCGAACTAACAGTGGAATTTCAAACAATAACAATCATCAACACACACGACATGAACTCAGTTGTTGAAATTGGCGATAAAGTAACTTTTATTCTTAAAGGACAAAAGTGGTGGGAAGGAGATAGAAACGATATTTTATATTCAGACAATGCTGAACTGAATGAATTTGTTTATGCAACCGAACTCATGAAAAAACTCAAAAGCACAAAAGCAAAACGTTCGAATTGATTTCCCGCTCTCTTAAAAAACTTCCACTAATTCTTTTTCCAATACTACTTTCTTTCTCAAAAGAATATTATTTTCAAACTCGGAAATTGTTGATTTGAATGAAGGAATCTTGTTTATTTCAACTTTCGATTGCTTGATATGTCCGAGATTAATAAAAAGATATAAAAGCGGGTCATATAAATTTCCACTAAATCTTCTAAGAACAGACGATGTAGAGTAAAATTTCTTTTTTGTAATGATTTTTCCTATTTGCAAATCAATTGGCGACATATTTTTCGGAGTAAAAACCACAGTGTTGTGGTCGTAGTGTTGCCAGTCGTCTGTTAACAAACGTCCTCCTTCTTTAAATTCGTTAAAAGTTTTAGTGCCTGGATAAGGTGTCAGAACATTAAATGAAACGCTGTTTACTTTATTTCTGATTAAGAATTTAAGAGTATCATCAAAAGTATTTTTTGTATCGCTGTCAAACCCGAAAATCATTGATGCATGAATTAAAATTTTCATTTTCTTGATTTTTTTAATTGCTGTTTCCAGCTCCTCGACATCGTTGTATGATTTTTTTAAATTTTTCAACTGATAATCAGATACGCTTTCCAATCCCATGAAGAGCACTCTACAGCCGCTATCTGCAGCAAGTTGCATGAGTTCTTCATCTTTTGCAAATGACACCGATGATTGTCCCACCCATTGTATTTTAAGTGGTTTTATTGCTTTAAATAATTCTTTGGCATACTTCGGTTGCCCTATAATATTGTCATCAAGGAAAATAAATTTTTTTGATTTTGAACTTTTAATATCTCTCACAATATTTTCAATCGGAACATGTCTTATTTCTTTACCGAAAATATTTGAAACGCAACAGAAATCGCAACTATATGGGCATCCCCTTGTAGTCATCAGGGGAATAATGTTGAAAATTTTTCTTGATTTTAGCCGCGCAAAATTTTTCGGAATATATGTGCTTATGTCAGGGTTGGGGACATGATATTTTTTTTGCAATTTATTATTTCGAAAATCTTCAAGCAGTTGTTTCCAGACACCTTCGGCTTCTCCTATAACAACACTGTCGGCATATTGCAATGCCTCATCGGGTAAAATTGTAGGATGAACTCCTCCCAAAACCACCGTCTTTCCTCTTTTTCGGAATTCTTGTGCCAGATAATATGCTCTGTTTGCATTTGAAGTCATGCAGCTTATACCAACTAAGTCGCAATCTTCATCAATATTTATCTCTTTTGATTCTTCTTCAATAATTTTTACTTCATGTTCTTTTGGTGTTAAACCTTCTATGATGAATAAAGCTAATTGAGGCATCATAAGGTTTTTGCTTGTCTTTTGTGTAACATTTCGAAGTGGTGAAATTAATAGTATTTTCATGCAAAAAATATTAGTTAAGAATAAGTTTTAAAAATATTCCGCAGAGACCTAAGAAATCAAGATTTTTTTTTAATTTTACAGGAAGTCAAAGTGAATACAATTTTTTAATATTAAACAAAGATAATGATAATTTTGATACTTAAATGTATTTATTTTGTATTTTTTATCCTAACATCAGAAAAAGCTGATTTAATTGAAATATAAATACTTTTAATCGGACATTTTGGTAATAACAAAAATACTATGATAAGCATAAAAAGAATTCTATTCCTGATTTTAAATATGATTTTCGTTGAAATTTTATTTGCACAGCAATTCAGATTGGCTGCTCCTGCGTTGTTCGCAAATGTTTATATTGATTCCAAGAATAATTTATTTATTAAAAATTCTGATGGCGGCATTAGTTATTTAAAACATGAACCGGTAAAATATTCTTTGAAAAAATTTCAGAATTGCCTTATTGATACTGACAAAGGTTTGAACTTTGATATTAAGGATACAAACTTTAATGGATTGCTATTTCTCGGATTTTACACAAAAAACAAATATTCCAAAGTTGAATATTTTTCAAAAAAACATAAAATAACAAAAGGAAAATCATTCATTGATATTAAAAATTTATTTGTAGAATATGATAGTTTAATTAAATCTAAAAACCTTATGATAAATTCAGTTTACAAAATAGTTAAAACTGATGGAACTGCAATTTATGAAGGTAAAATAAATATTAAAAAAGAAAGCCCATTTGCTGATGAGTATTACATTGTGAGCGGACCTTATGTTAACTGTGTTACATATTCTACTTCTACAATTTCATTTGAAACTAATAAAGAAATTGCGACGAATGTTGTTGTAAATAACAAAACATATAAAGATACTAAGATTTGTTTTCATCACGAATTTGAAATTAAAGATTTAATGCCCGATTCAACTTATGAATACAAAATTCAATACAGCGGAAATTCCGAAACTTATAATTTCAGGACAGCATTAATGAAAGGAGCGGACAAACCTTTTGTTTTTGCTTATGTTAGCGACAGCAGAGCCAATAATTCTTCGAAAGAAAAAAATATATATGGAACAAATGCATCAATGGTGAATAAAATAATGAATACAGCGACTGCTCAAAATGCTGCATTTGTTCAATTTTCAGGCGATTTAATTGATGGATACTCCGATAATATTGATGATTTTATTTTTCAGCTTACAAATTTCAAATTAGCAACCGAACCGTTTTCGCATTTTATACCTTTATACACAACCATGGGCAATCACGAATCAGTTTATTTTAATTTTGATAACAATATCAGAGTGCCTAAATTTCCAATAATGAGCCAATCGGCAGAAGTTAATTTTGCAAAAGTTTTTGTTAATCCCGAAAACGGACCCATTAGTGAAGATAACAGCAAATACGATATTGACAAAGTTGAATATAATTTTCCGCCATACAGAGAAAATGTTTATTATTATATATATGGCAATACTGCCATGATTGTTTTGAATTCTGACTATTGGTATTCACCGTCGAAAACGAATAATGAAATATATATAGACGGCAACATTCATGGTTATATTATGGATAATCAATTTGAGTGGCTTAAAAGCATCATTCATGTTTTTGAAAAAGATTCAGCAATAAAAAATATTTTCGTAACAATGCATACACCAATTTTTCCTAATGGAGTTCATTTGTCAGATGCAATGTGGTATAACGGAGATAATAAATTCCGTCCTTCTGTTGCCGGCAAGAATGCCGATAAAGGTATTATTGAAAGAAGAGATGAGCTTCTTGATATTATATGTAATAAAAGTACTAAAACTATTGCAATACTTACCGGTGACGAACACAATTATTGCAGAACATTTGTTGATACAATAATTCCGATGTATCCCGAAAATTATAAAGGAGAAAAAATAAAGTTAAAAAGGCATATATGGCAGATAAATAATGGTAGCGGCGGTGCGCCCTTTCACAATGAGGGGAAACCAATATGGTCTTCTTATATTAAAAAATTTGCTGCTGAAAATACGCTTGTATTTTTTTATATAAATGGTAAAAAAGTAAAATTGCAGGCAATCAACCCCGAAACACTTGAAGTGATTGATGACGCTGTCTTGAGATAGGTTTGTGGTTTAAATGTTTGTCGTTGTTGCTGCGAACTCCATTAATTTTGCTTAAAGCCGAGAAAAATAATTGTTAATAACATTTATTATTGAACTTTATATAACTACAAACCACAAACTTGTCGCTTACTGCCGGTATTTAAAACTTTTCATTAAATTATGTAACAAATAATCTTCTTATATAGTATAATGCTTTTATTAATTATTATTTGAAATTTATTTTTAAATTTGCACCCTTAATATTTGTATATCTACAACAAATTATAAAAATGCGAAAGAAAACATTCCTTGTAAGTAATTTATTTTTTTTCATAATCATATTGACATTATCATCATGTACCCCTCTTAAAAGAATGAATTATTTGCAGGATAAGGAATCCTCGAAAGATAAAGAAGAAAAAAATAACAAAACAAATTACAAATACAAATTACAATCCAGAGATATAATATATATTAAGGTATTAAGTGTTGATGATAAGTTAAGCAAATTCTTTAATGTTGAAGATAATTCAAATATGTATTCCTCAAATATGGGCGTTTATGTAAATAGTTTTTCGGTGAATGATTCCGGATATATTGAATTGCCTATAGCAGGGAAAATTTCCGTTAAAGGATTTACATTGGAAGAAGCAAGAAGTATTGTGCAGAAGTCAATAAATGAATATTTGAATCAGGCAACCGTCATTCTCAAATTAGTTAATTTCAATATTTCGGTTTTAGGTGAAGTAACAAGACCGGGAAATTTCTTAATCATGGATGAAAAAGTAAATATTTTTCAGGTGCTCGGAATGGCAGGAGATTTAAGTATATATGGAGACAGAGAAAAAGTAATGTTGATAAGAACCACAAATGAAGGCACTAATACATATTATATAGACCTTACAGATAAAAATATTATTAATTCGGAATTTTTCTATTTAATGCCGAATGATGTTATATATGTTTCCACATTGAAAACCAAACCATGGGGTTTTGGGACTTTTCCTTTCGGAACCATATTGTCAGCAGTTACGACATTCCTTCTAATTTTAAATTTCATGAAAGTAAAATAAATAATAGAGTGAATAATAATCAAAAAGAAAAAGCATTACTTCAGGAAGAAAAAGTAGATTTAAGACCTTTCTTCATTACAATTTTCAGGTTTTGGTATTTTTTTGTATTATCTATCTTAATTGCTTTAAGCGCTTCATATATTTTTAATAAATACAGCAAGAGCATATATAGGGGAAGTGCAGCGGTATTAATTTCTGATGATAAAAAAAATCCTTCTATAAATACAGGCTCCTTTTTTGAGGGAATGAACCTGTTCAGCAAGCAAAAGAACATAGAAAATGAAATTGGAATTTTACAATCATATAGTTTGATAAATAGCACTATTAAAGAATTGAATTTAAGTGTTTCATATTATTACAGAAAAGATTTCAATGATGTTGAATTGTATAAAAATTCACCATTCAAAGTAATTTTCGATACTGCGGAATTGCAAACTATAAATACAAAATTTTATATAACTTTTTTAAATAACAATAAGTTCCGAATTGAAGCAAGTACTGATAAAAAAACGAATACATACAATTTTCAAAATAATAAATCAGAACAATTTGATGATAAATTTAAACTTCATGGAATTTATAGTTACGGGGAAATAATTAAAGGTAAATATTATAATTTTAAAATCCTTCCATCAAAAAGTTTCAGCAATGTTAATTTTGATGAAAAATATTCCTTTACATTCAATTCTACTGATGCTCTTACTGTGAAATTTATGAAAGCTATTCAAATAAAAAAAATCAATAAAGATGCGTCAATAATTAATATTGTTCTGGAAGATTATAATACAAATAAAATAGTAGATTTATTAAATAAACTCACTGAAGTTTATTTAACAAAAAATCTTGAAGACAAAAACATAATTGCTATCAGAACAATTGATTTTATTGACAATCAGCTTTCGGAAATTACCGATTCGCTTTCATATACAGAAAATAAACTTCAAAATTTCAGAGTTGAAAATAAGGTTATGGATGTTTCTTTTCAGGCACAAAAAGTATTTGAAAAATTGCAAGGATTGGAAAATGAAAGAGCTATTCTTATTGTGAAAAGTAAATATTATAAATATCTGAAAGATTATATTGAAAGTAATAAAAACATTAAAGAAATCATTTCACCTTCAGCAATAGGCATTGAGGACGTTGTATTAAACAACCTGTTGATGGAATTGATAAAATTATATGGCGAAAAAGTTAGCGTTAATTATTCTACCAAGCAGAAAAATCCTTATTCTAATACAATGAATCTTGAAATTGAAAACATAAAAAATAATATAATTGAAAACTTGCAGAATTCGATTAATTCAACTGAAATTGCAAAGAGTAGCATTGACAGCAGAATGGAATTGATTGAAGCGGAAATCAATAAATTGCCTGAAACAGAAAGAAAACTTGTAAGCATTGAGAGAAAATTCAAGTTGAATGACGCAATATATACGTATTTGTTGCAAAAACGTGCTGAAGCTGCCATTGCCAAAGCATCAAATGTTCCGGACAATAAAGTAGTTGATGAAGCAAGAATTACCGGAAAAATTTTTCCGAAAGATAAGATGAACTATATAATTGCTTTGTTTTTAGGATTAGGATTACCATTCATGATATTTTTCTTTATTTCTTATTTTAATGTAAAAATAATTGACAGGAAACAAATTGAAAATGTTACCGATAAACCTATTTTGGGAATGGTGATTCACAGCAACAGCAAAAGCCCGATAGTAGTGCTTGATTCACCAAAATCAAGAATCTCCGAATCTATAAGATGCATTCGCACTAACCTGCAATTTATTTCAAAAGATAATGAAAAACAAACATTGCTTGTAACTTCTTCTTTAAGCGGTGAAGGAAAAACTTTTTGCTCAATTAATCTCGCATCAATCTTTGCATTGATAGAAAAGAGAACTCTTTTGATTGGTTTTGACCTACGAAAACCGCGTTTATATACAGAACTTGGCTTAAACAACAATGTCGGCATAAGCAATTATCTTATTAACCGTTCAGAATTGGAAGAAATAATTCAGAAAACACAACTGCCTAATCTGGATGTAATAACAGCAGGACTCATACCACCAAATCCTTCTGAATTAATCGCATCGGAAAGAACAAAACAATTATTCAGTAAGCTTAAAGAAATATACGATTATATTATTATCGACACACCGCCTGTAGGTCTAATAACTGATGCCTATCTATTAACCAAATATTCTGATGTAAATCTTTTTATTGTAAGGCATAACCAAACCAATAAAAATGTTTTTGAGTCGGTATTTAAAGAATTTGAAAATACACATGCAAATAATATCGGAATAATTGTTAATGATATAAATGTTGATAAACGCGTTTATGGTTACGGGTACAGGTATGCATACGGCTATGGCTATGGATACAATTTTAATTACAATAAAGGTTATGGCTATTACGATGATTTGAAAAAGAAAAATGGGGAAAAAGTAAAGAATTTCTTTTTTAAAAAACTTTTTGGTGCTTAGATTTTTTAATATGATGAATAATTGCCCGAATGGCGGAACTGGTAGACGCGCTGGTCTCAAAAACCAGTGAGGTTACACTCGTGCCGGTTCGATTCCGGCTTCGGGTACTTTTTTAAGCTAAAATCCCTTATTCTATGAGGGATTTTGTTTTTTATGGGGGCTAATAAGGGGCAAATTTGATTAATTCACATAACATTTAAACCAATTTGCTATTTTAAATTTATTGTTGAATATTAATACTTTTATAACGATGCTCATAAATATGTTTGTTTATTATTTACGAAAAAATCCAAAGTTATTGTCAATTAATATTTTTCTGTCAAGGAAAGAATTGAATTCTTCGCAAGATGTTTCACTAATCAGCAAACACGAATAGCAAGCTGCGTAATTAAGTCCTCCAACTCCTTGTCCATCGCTTTCATAACAAATCGGGTCGCTGCTACAATCTCTGGCTCTCAACAATGCAGAAGATAAAATCTTTGAAAAGTTTTCGCTGTCTGCTTGCTTAATCAATCCTCCAAAACTTCCTTCGCTTCCTGCAATGGTGTATATCAAAAGTCCGTTCATTGTGTCGCTGTCGCAATAGATTCTTTCCGAAACAGAAGAAGAAGAATAGCCACAAAGAAATTCCAATTCCTTAATTATTAAGTGAGAGAAGCTGTGTATCAAAACTGTCTTTGCTAAATGAATTGTGTTTGCAAATTTGTCTTTACTTATCATTTCATTTTGCTGCACTCGCTGATAAAGCGAAATAATTTCTGCTTTTGACTTTTCGTTTTTCATAAAAGTGGTAATAAAAGAATTCATTCTATCATCGTTCCACTTAATGAAAATTCCCTCGCCAAAGTTTTCTACACCCATCAAATACTCTGTCTCGTTTGGTTTGGCAATGGTGAACTTTGCTTTCAACGGAATGTCTTTGTTGTCAAAGCGAATGAATTTATCTTTGCTATTTGAAAATGTATCTCTGTCCATTGGGCTTAACCTTGTGTAGCCAGTTTGAACAGAAGTAAGTTTCAGCCGTTTGATTTTTATGATTTTGTCAAAGCCAAAATTTTTCAATTCATCATTTAGTGGAATGTCTTCAAGGATTAAATCCTTTTCCACTGATTCAAAGTTTCTTGTGTTAAGCAAATATTGATACTCGTTGAGTAAATAGTGATATTCATTTTTGCGAAAATCATTCTCACTTAAATAAACTCCTTCGCCTAAAACTTGCTGAACATTTTTCAAAGCAATTTTTGTAACTGCCGCAATCTGCTCTGCTGAATTACCTGTCGTGCTTAATAATCGGATAGTGGCTTTTTGGTCGTGTGATAGTTTTATTTCAGGTTGGGGAATGAACAAACTGTTCATCACAATCGGATAGTAAATACTGTTGCTTGTTCTGATTAATGGTTTGAAGAAAATAGGATAAGTTTTCTGTTGGCTGTCAGTGATGTTTCCCTTCTTTCTCCGAAGATTGAAGAAACCAGCAAGCGTTTTCTTTCTATTGCAACTTTCACACTGAATTGTGATTCCAGCTAAGTCAGATAGTTTTGTTGAACGGATGTATTTCAGCGAAACATCATTTGGATTCGGACAACAAGTTTCTTGCCCTAAGACGTATCTTCCGCTTTCAAGCCCTTCGGTATCTTCATCGGTGTTATTTGCTCCTAATCGTTCTGCTGTAATCCATTTTGTCCAATCAATATCTTTTATCTCACCATCAGGAGAGACAAAAACAAAACGGACTTGCTCCAACTTGTGAAATTTTCTTTTCGGTTTTCCTGTCAGCAAATTATCCTTGTAACAGCAAAAACAATTTGGTCTGCCTGAAAGTTTGGTGTCATAAATAAATCGTTCTCTTATTCTGTCGGGGTTGTTTAATCCTTCATCATTTCTCAATACATCTTGCCAACCATTCCACCAATCAGCAATGGGTTTAAATCTTTCGCATGTCTCACAAAAAAACCAATTCGGAAAATATTCTGCTCTGCCAACTTGATTTTCTTTTGCTGGCATTAACCTATTGTCCTCGTTCTGTGCATTTGGTGGAACTTGAATTAACCTTTGAAGATTCTGAAAATCCCTGTGCCTCTCAAACGATTCAACAATCTTGGTTCTTTTATTTCAAAAATGTAGTTGCCATCATCGTCAGTCAGTAAGTAGTTACTCGGATTGTTTGAATTGAAAAACCACCAGTGATTTATGTCCATCACTTTATAAGCACCAACGGGACTTTCAATAATTGCCTGAACTCCCGATGTTGCTGTAACTGCTTTTCGTGTCTGTGTATGTATGAAGCGTTTCACTGTTCGCTGTGTGTTTCCTTTCTTGAAAAATTTTGCCATAGTTAATTTGTTGCCAAGTCGTTTATTCTGTAATAAGTTTCTGTGTCAATATCACGAAGTGAATTCATCGTCAACCAAATTTCCTCAAACGGATTTATATCAGTTGATGTCTTTTTCAAAAGAGTTGAGTAAGTCAAATTGTTGATTCGTTTTCTCTTTGCTGTCCAACTCTTAATTAAGTCGTCAAGCAAAGTGTTTAAGTAATCGCTGTTCCCAAATCTCTGTGTAATGTATTCTTTGAAACCATCAGCCATTTCAGGCATGAAATGTTTTGCCTCTGAATTTTTTGTCAAACCCGAAACACTATTTCGCATGAACGCAACAAAAATTGTCGTTAGCATTTTGCGAATTGTGTTTTCAGTAAATGGAGTTACACTTAACGGCTCAACAAATTTGTAATACGCTTGATGAAATGAATTAAAGTTTTCAAAGTAGGATTTGTCTCTTGCCTGATTTGGATTGAACAAAGTGAAAACAATTCCATCATGTCGTCTGCCTACACGACTGCTCGCCTGTATGTATTCCGCAATGTTTCTTGGCATTCCGTTTACCAACATCACATTCAATCTGCTCACATCAATACCAACTGAAATCATGTTTGAAGCTAACACTAAATCCAATCCATCTTTCACATATTCATTTCCTCTTTCGGAAGTTTCGGTTGCAAATTCATCTTCCAACCTTTTCAAAGTTGCTTTTATATTGTTGCTTTCAATTCGGCTTGTGAGTTCAAGTGAACGGCTGTCAATATCTCTAATCAGATAACGAAGGATTGAATTGTTGCCAAAATTTCGGTAGAATAAAACATTGGTGTTGATTTGAATTTCATCATTCGTCTTGTTGTAAATTTTTCCTACATCTTTCAGCGAGTTGTAGTAAGAAACAATTGTCCAATACAAATTCAAAGCGGACAATTCATTTTCATTAAAAAGTTTTATTCGTGTGTAAAGCAAGTAAGGTATAATCCAAAGTTGTGTGTTGATTCCTGTTTTTCCAGTCGGTAAAAAACCAACATACTTTCTCTTGCTGATAGTTTCTTTCGCAAAGAAACTATCGCTGTACGAAATTCCCGATGGTGGAAAAATATTTACTTGCTTGCCTGCATACAGTTCACTGATTTGATGTGAAGTGTTTCTTGTTGTCGCTGTTGATGAAATTATTTTCGGTCTGCGGTTTCCTTTTGTGCACAAATAATCTACAACACTTTCAAAGATTCCAACTATTGAACCCAATGGTCCACTAATCAAGTGCAACTCGTCTTGAATAATTAAGTCAGGTGGAAGTGCATCAGAAAATGAATTAAAAAATTTGTGTGTCTCGCCTTCTTTCTGTGAAGCAAGAATTGCGAACTTGTCAACTGTAGCAAATAGAAGTGTTGGTGGTTGCTTGTAAAGCATTTCATCAACTACCTGTATAGGCAACTTGCTTGCATGAAACGCACACACATTATTTACACACTTGAAATAAAAATACCCGTGTGTGCCTGTCTGACAATCGTAACCATGAGTCCAACCATTAGCCGTTTTTGAAACCAACTTTACTCCGCACCAGGGACAAGCGGTAAGCTGTAACCTGCTTGTATTGGTCTGCCTTTTCAAAATTCCCTGTTGCATCTTCAACAATTTTGTTTGCATCTTGAATCTGATTTGGCGATGCACCTTCTCCAACCCAAAGTCCAATTGAAATTTTTTCCTTGTGCAATTCATCTTCAAAATTTCTTCGCAAAAACTCCAATGCTAAAATCAATCGTGATGCTCTTTCAAATTGCTGTGAAGTCAGCAAACGCAAAGTATAACGCATTAAAATACTTGTTCCCTTTGAAGTATCTGAATCGTTGCTTAGTCGTCTCCATAGAATTGTAAATGCTCCTACTGCTAAATATGCTTCTGTTTTTCCTCCTCCTGTTGGGAACCAAATCAAATCAACAATTTTATTTCTGTCGTCTGAATTTTCGTCAATGATTCCTTCAATGCTTAAAAGAAGAAACGCTAACTGAAATGGTCTGTATCGTGGTGGCTCTGGCTTGTCAGGATTGATAAACTTCCAGTCGTTGTAATCTTCAAAAAACTTTAGTGAATTGTAATCGGCTTTCTCAACTTCATCAATTAAATGCCTTTCCTTATTTCCAAATCGTTTGTCGTTGCTTATTATCATTTGAATAAACATTGCAGTGTTCGCCAACTGAAAACAATGAAATGTTTTTCCGCTTTTGTCTTTTTCTAAAATCTCAATTCCTCGGATTAGCCGTTTGTGATTTTCCTCTTGCCTTCCAACAAGTTTGTTTGCGATTTTCTTTTCTTCACCGTTAAAACTGTTTGCGGTTGTTTGCTGTGCTGCAATCCATTTTTCATAAAGAGAAACAAACAGCTTTAAACTTTTGATGATTCCTTTCTTGTCGTCATTGAAATGAGAAAGTTGTTTTACTTCCAAACATTTATTTAAAGCATCAAAGTCATTTGGAAAATCTTCTTTGGAAAAATCATTCTTCATTCCGTAAACAATTCTTTCAGGCATGAAAGCCGTTTGAATGGAATTGGGTTTGGGTAAATCATTCCACTGAACTGAACAATTGTGTCCAACTCCATAACTCTTGATGTCTCGGTAAATAAAATTGATTTCATTTTGCTTCTCGTCAAAAGGATGCAATTCAGTTTGCGACTTGTAGGGTTTGAGTGAAATGTTTTCAACAGAAATATTTGTTTGGAACAAACATTTCCGATTCAAATTTTCATTTGAGTTGCTGTATTTGTTTGAAGGGTGGTTTGAATTGTTGAGCAATAATATTTTCACATAGTTATTGCCTTTGTATTCATAGGTTTTTACCATATAACCAACCGAAATAATTTGACTGCCGTATTCTTTGCGAAATATTTCCTTTGGCTCCTTTGTATTCTTTATCTCAACTTCTTCAGGGATTTTGTGTTCTTCTCGCTTCCAAATTCTGCCTAAAAGTTTTTCAAGTAAGTGAATATACTTGTAAACTTCCTTCTTGCCAATGTTCTTATAGTTTTTGAATTTGTCAAAGTCCAAATACTCTCCGCTTCTTTTTTCTCTACCGCCTCTGCTTCCGTTTAGCTTTCTTGAAAGTTGCATGAAGCCATCGTTATAAGAAAGAATGTCTTTGAATGAAAGTTGAGTTTCAATTCCTGTGTCAAAGAAGCTTTCAAAACCTTCTTTTGAAATTGCAATTTTTATTTCGGGCTGTGGAGGTTCTAACTGGTCGTAAATACCGAATGAAAAATATACTCCGATAAATTTTTTAGACTGAATGCAAAATGTAAATCCAATGTGAGTTGGAAAAAAGGCATTTTGAATTAACTGGTAATCTTGTGTATCTGATGTTTGAGAATTATCTTCTTCGTTTGATTCTTCTTTCTCCTCTGAATCGCCTGTTGGTTCTTTCTCCTCTGCGTTGTCATAATCGTTTTCGTCTGTCTCTGCTTGGTTGCTGTTGCTTTCAATTTCTTCTTCCGTTTTTGGATTGCCCGTTGGAAAATCTTTATTCGGAAATAAAATACCTGAATAGTATCTGTTCAAAGGATAATCAGAAATAAGTTCTTCACTGTCGGGAACTCCGAAAATGTCAGAACCTGTTCCGACTAATCCTTTTTGAACTTCGTTGTAAAATGAATCTCTATAATTAGTCATCGTTGTTTTGCGTTATTTGTTCAATGTCTTTAATGGTTTTGACTTGTATTTGTGAAACGATATCTTCAATTTCATTTTTCGTCAACCATTCTGAAATAAAATCGTCTGCCTCTCCTGAAATAATGTAATGGTTTATGCTGCTACTGAATTTGAACCCATATTCAATTTCCATTCCTCTGTATTCTTCAATTTTTGGTTTCATTGTGTTTTTCAAAAAGTCAAACGAGAGTCGGGAATCATTTATAGTTTTTGCAATAATTATTAAGTCAGAAAAACTTCTTGGGAACATTACTTCTCCATCAATATATTTTCTGAAAGTAAATTCACTAACTGAAAAATGATTTCTCACTAACTGCTGATAAAGCGGTTCAGCCATTATGTTATTTTGATAGGCATCATACAAACAACTTCTCCAAAGTGCTGAATACACCTCTGCCTTTTTCATTAGCTCGGGGTTCTTCAATTCCATAATGTCTCGCAAAAGTTTTTTGTCTGGGTTTACATAAATCAAAACTTTATCGCCAACATTCAAATCTTCAACCAACACAAGATATTTTTCACTGCCAACAATTTTCAAAACAGTTTTGCTTGATGGAAGTTTTAGTTTGCTGTTGTTGGTAAAAACAATTCGGTAATTGTCGATTTCTCTGTGGTCGTGTTTGGTTGAAGCAAGCGCTTCAATTAATTCATCGTAGTTTGAAAATTGATAATAGTTGTCGCTGAATTCAACTCCGCTAATTTGAAAGCGGTCTTGCGAAATGTATTCGCTGTTTAAATCTGAAATGTAAGTTTCAATGTGATGCTTCAATGCTTTTTCCTCAATGCTGTAAAGCAGAAGTTTGTATTCTGATTTGGCTCTGCCTAATCGTTCAATTAACTTCTCAACTTTTCCGCTTCCGTATATGGAAGAAATCACTTTGTGATGTTCTTCATTTGTATCATCACTTTTTGAATAAGAAAGAATTTCTGCTTTCGTTCCGTTTGCTGTGAGTGAATAAAAATTTCTGTTCTGGTTGTTTGAATGTTTTGTTGCTGTATTTTGCAACTGTGTAATGTCTTGAAGTGATTTTACTCCAACATGATGCTGTGATTGCTTTGCAATTTCGTTTAGCTCTGCTTTGTTTGCGTTGCACAAGAACGAAGGCAAAACAAGTTGATGAATTTTTGTTTGATACGATTTTAATTTTTCGTTTTTGTTGTTGCTCCTCAGTGCCTTTATGATTTCCGCAAATTTTGCTGAAAGCGGTATTTGATACTCATCAAAATTAAAGTCCTGAAAAATATTCCCAAGGGTTTCAATCAGAAGTTTCTTCAACTCAATGTCAAACTCCTCTTGTATTTGGTGAAGTTTTGTGAAAGTTGTTTCCTGTTTTAGATTCCAGTCATAGTAAAGTCGTCTGATGAAACGGTAAATTGATTTCAAACCAATAGTGTGTCTGCTTTCAATTTCTCGGACTGCCTGATAAAAGTCCGCAATTGCCTTTTCAAGTTCGTTGTTCTGAATAATGATTGGTTTGTGCTGAATGTTTCTTTCGCTTTTGAAAAAAATTATTTCAGGGATTGTCCATTTCCATCTAAGCGGCACTTGATTGTTTCCCAATTCAATTTTTAGGTCTTTCTCTCCAATGAAAATTGCTTTAGCAAATTTTCTTTGGTTGTAATAATTGCGGATAACATTTATTGAGTGTTCAAATTTTGAACTTCCAACAAAAATGCAAGTGTTAAATGTTATTTGATTGCCATTTATTTCTTGTTGCAGATAATCGTCAAGCAGATTGATGTTTTTCAGAACAGTAATCTTTGGCAACAAAGGGGAGTTGTATTCAATCTCTGTAATTTCATTTTCGTTTCTTGAAACGAAACAAGCAGGATATTCTTTATGAATAGAAATGAATAAGTTTCTGTTCCCTACTACTAAAAGTTTTTCATTGCTGAAAAAATCTGCTTGTGTGGTAGCATTAAAAATCTTCTCGTATGCTTCAACTCTGTTTTGAATTATCCCCACTCTCTCAACGGAAGAGTTTGTTAGCGGAATAAATTTAACCAAGCTGCCAACGGTTCTATTTGTTTGACCGTTGGAAAGTCCTATTTGTGGCTCAAGGCAAATGATTTTTAAAGGACTAAAAAAAGTTTTTAAAGCAGATTTTGTAAATGTTTTTTTCGGATTCTTTAATTGAACTACCTTTTGTCCGATTTGAAAATTAAAAGTTCTTATTCCGTTAAGTTGGTAGCAATGATTTGTGAGAACTTCTGAAATATCAAGTTCCTTTTCGTCAATGATGAAATGAAGATTCTTGTCCGATTTGGAAATGAAATATTGAATAAGCAGAGAAATATCTTTTTCAATCCCTGTTTTTGAGAGAATAGAATTGAGATATTTTTCTGGAGCATATAACATAGAGACATTACATAAGTTAATTTATTATTGCAAATTTAATTAATATTTTAAACTTATCTGCTACTTCATTTTCCAAAGGAATTTCCGTAAATGCCAATGCCGAAAGTTCTTTACTATATGTGTCTTTTATTTTATTCCAAACAGAATCAAAATCAGAAATCAAAGGTGATTCGTTAATAGATTTATTACTCCAATCCTTTGGAATATCAAAAGTTTTTCTATCATGATTATAAATGTTGTTAAACTGTTTTGTGAATTCTTTCGTTGCTACAAACTTTGCACATTCTGCATCTGATAACAAATAATACAAGTCGTAAAAATGTCTAACCTTAGAAGCAATACTTTGAATTGCATTTACATCAAACGAAAATCTAATGAGTGAAACTAATTTTTCAATTAACGTTTGTTTCTTATCAAGCACATTAATTTGAAAAGAATGCAAACTGTATTTTTCTATATAATCTGAATTTCCTGTTTGTTTGAGAAATTTTGCGATAAAACTTTCAATGCTTAATTTTCGAAAAGGATATGGGTTAGAAAACGAGTTTATTTCAACAATCAATTTATTTGATTTATTCCTCGCATCAATGCTTTGGTATTCAAAAACTGATTTACGAAATCTTGAGCCCTTGCTTGATACGCCTTCAATATGTTTTTCAACTAATTCTTTTGTTATCTCTTTCTCTACTGTTCTAATAATTGTTTTAATCTCATTTCCGGTTCTTGCAGATTCATTAATAATAGCAATATCAACATCTTCAGAAAATCTATTTATTAAACCATAACCTTTTGAAAGAGATGTCCCACCTTTAAATACTACATTTTCGACATATTTGCTTTTTGCCAATTCACTCAACACAAGTGTAATCCAATAATCTTTCTCGATATAAATCGGAATAATATTTAGTTTTTGCGAAGCTGCTCTGATAGTATCGACAAACAGCTTTGCATCTTTGTGAAGTTTCATATTATATTCCAGTTTTTAGCATTAGGTAAAACATTTTCAGAAACAGACAACTTATAGATTGTAATTGGATTTAAAGATTTACGAATTGCCTCAATTTTCTTTTTTTCTATATCCCTTTCTATTAAAGCACCTAACAATGCTCTTGTAGAAGGTGGATATAACATAGACAACTTTATTATTAATTCACGTTCTGTGTAGGACAACTTTTTAAGTATAGCTTGTAGTCGGCTGCAACTATTATCTATCGTAGTATCAGGTATTGATTTTACGTATCGTATTGAATCTAGAATTTTTAATAATGGAATATTTTCTTTAGTGATTTTATTTTTTTGTTTGGCAAAAGCAATTTTGTAAATTCCTCTTTTTATTGAAGGTTTTATTTCGTTTCTACCAATTTGTATGGTATTAGATACCTGTGTTGTCAAACCCAATTCATTATAAGCGCCAAAGCCGGTGATATAACCTGTTGTTTTACCATTTCTTTCTAATAAATCCTTTACCACCTGATATTGCAATGGAGGCAATGCGCCAAAGGCAGAACTTTCAGGTTTGTAGTATTTTCCTTTAGCAAGTTTCTGTATTTTGCCGGATGCTACCATTCTATTCAAACATTTAATAACAGCTTCCTTATTTCTTACATCTGTTTCAAAATCGGAATAGGTGAAAATATAACCTTTGGAAAACCTGTCTATAGTAGATGCTATGTAATCAACAATTTTCATAATTTTAAATATTGTTGCAAATATAATAAAATGTCCAGTAAATTATATAAAAAACTGGACATTTTTATTTCGCTAACTCATTATTTAAAGAAATTATAATACGGTTTTGCTTTTAATAATTTTGATTTAACTTTATTTTTTGCCCATATAGGGCGATTGGGGTTTGTTTTCTTTACAAGCATGTTTTTCCATTCCTTATTTTCATATATTGTCTCATTAATAAACATTGGCTGGCATTTATTTTCAAAATTAAACATTTTTTTGAGTTTTAATCTCAAAACACTAACGTCCTAACGTTTTTTTATTAAAGTTCTTTGAAATATTGGCAGATAATAGTTTCAGTTGTTTTGAATTGCTAAACGATTTGAATAGAATTC
>JBAZBZ010000049.1 GCA_041671145.1 Bacteroidales bacterium
TGTTTTTTCGCCGGAACTGGCAAATCAGCCACCGGCACATGGAGACGTGAATGTATCAGTAATGATTAACAACGAAGCTAAAATTCCTGTCTGTGGTTCTTTTTCGCTTGGCTTTAATAGTGTTGATGATAATATTCAGGCAGGCAAAATGCTTGAAATTAATGAAGAAATCAATAAAGGAGAACGGATAAGCGGGTACATTGAAAAACTTTATTCAAGAGACCCGGCAACACCGACAGAAATAAAACTTCATTTTAAATGCGAAAGCGATGAAGAATTTGAAAATGAAAAATAAAATCAGAACGAAATTGCAAAACAACTTTAAACATTAAACTAAAAAAGTGGAAGGCACAATAGATACATATATAAAGGAAAAAGTAAGAAAACTTGGCTTTGACAAATACACCATCAAACCCGAAAAGTTGAGAGTAAACAATACTTTGCTTGAGCTGAAAGCTTTCAATGAATTTTATGTATTGTTTCATTGTTCCGATGACACAGCACAATTCAAAATAAAAGCGGACAATGATATAATAACACAGGACGATTATGTAACCGCAGGAGTACCATATTTATTATATGATTTGAGGGGAAATATCAGCATAGACACACGCATTGCAGGAAATGATGTAACATTTCTTATATATCAGGTATTAATGGAAAAACTTTAAAAATAAAATTATGTCAGACAAAATATCTCCACCCGATAAAATAAAGCCACAGATTGACAAAATAAAAACAAGATTGGTATGGGCTAAGAACAATAACAACAATCTTTCTTATAAAATTGAATATTGCAGTTCAAATGATGATGAATGGCATTTTGCACAGAAAGGCACAGACCCCAATTTGTTTATAAAAACATGCAAAGAGACCATCAGTAAAATGGGTGCAGATGCAATAAAAGTATCAACTTACCTGAACAATAAATTCAGTGAAAGCGAAATTATAAGAGTAACCGATACAATTATTCCGTTTCTTGACGACCCTGAAAACGGCGAAGACAAGAACTCAAAGCCGAATAACGATATTAATGTTATTGCAGATGCAATAAGGCATTCAGGACTTGGTAGAATCAGCGAAAGGCAGGGAGGTAATGAAACACAGATTGAAATTTTAAAAGTGAAGCATGAAAACGCTATTCAGCGTTTTCAGGATAAAATAGAAGCATTAAACGAAAAAATTACAGAAAAAGATAATGAAATAAAAAATCTGAATAAAGATTTAGACCTATATGAAAATGACATCAGGAATCTTCAGGAACAAGTTTCTATTAAAAAAATAAATTCAGGAAAGAGACAGGATTTTCTGCTTGCAGCAGGACTTGGAAAAATGCTTAACATGAAAAACAATGAAATAATAGGACTTGCAGGAATACTCACAGGAAACGACATGCAGATAAAAAGCGACACGGGAAAAGAAGAATTACTCGACCCTGACAAAGAAGGACAACAGGAAGGAAACGAAGGTAAACGAAAAGAAGATATAAAAATCATAACGGACTGGCTGCATGAAATAGACGACAACTCATTTCAGTATATATGTTTCATAATAAGAACGCTTGCAGCAAAACCCGAATTATATCTTGAAACAATGAATTTCATTGATAAAAAAACAAAAGAGAAAAAAGAAGAACTCAAAGAAGAAAAAAAGGAAACCACTGCAACCGAAGAAAACAAAGAAAATACAAACGAACCGCAAAACACAGAAAGCAATGAAAACAATTAAGAATTATGAATTATGAGTGAAAGAACCCGAAACTCATAGCTTTTCTGACAACAGGCAACAAACAACTAACAACTTTAAAAGATGGCAAAAATACAATACAGTATAGAAATAGAAGCAGCAACCGAAGAGAAAGCGAAAGAAATAGGCAACGCTTTTTACACTATTTTAAAAAGAGCATCGGACAAAGAAGATATAATTTTTCTTGCCAAAAAAGTAAATGCAAATCCTGAACTTATTGCACAGGCAAAAAAGTTTTTAGGTAATTAATAACTGGAAAATGCGTAAGAAAATTGAAAATATTGGTAATCCTGTACTTGTAGCAACAGCTTTGGCTCCTGCAATAAAAGAAAATGCACCGGTTATTATTAAAACTTCTGCAAATTTTATAAAAACATTTTTAATAATACTCGGAGTATCGGGTACTCTTTTTTTTGGCTATAAGTGGGCAGCAGCTAAGAGAAGAAAACAACTTGAAGCAAAAGCGGGACAGGATGCAGATATAAAAGCAGCAATTGATATTTACAACGCAATTCCGGCGGGGCTGAAAAAAGGAGAAGGCAGTTTATGGAATCCTTTCGGCTTTGTTACTGATATTGCAAATAAAATAGCAACAATATGGCAAAAAACCGATACAGACAGAATACTTGATATAAGCAAAAGAATAAAAGACAATAAAAGAGTTTTTAAAGTATTCAGAATATTATATAATGAGGATTTATACCAGTTGTTGTCAAAGGTGTTAAGCACATCAGACCTTGATTTATTTACAGCACATTCCGGTCCGACACACAGCTCATCGGTAACCCCTGCTATACCTAAAAACAATATTGTTATTTCAACAAAAACAGTTAATGTAAGGAAAACCCCGCTCAATCAGGAAGGCGTTTACAGTAACTCGTCAGTTTGGAATAAGATTAAAAATTTATCATCGGAAGTAATACGAAGATATACACAAAGCAACATTATTGCAACAGTTGATAATGATAAATTTTTAGGAATAACAACAGGACGTGAAGTAACCGATGAGGAAGGAAAAACAGTATTTACTGAAGTTCTCGGAATTAAAAAAGGTGGCAGCAAGTGGGATACTACTATTTATGTTTGGAAAGGTGCAATAAGAACACTAACAAAAGAGCAGGCAACAAAAGAGTTCGGGACACTTAAAACGCTTATTACAAATAAGGCATTCTTTATAGACCCTGCCAAACTTAGCGGTTTAGATGATGAATCAGTAATTATAAAATCAGTTGCAAAAGCAACGATTTATGATGAGCAGATGAAACCATTATCAACAGTAGATAAAAATTATGCTCTTGGCAGAGTAACAGGTTCATTGAATACAGGCGAAAGAGTATATGTAAAATTTTTTACTGTTAATGGTACTGAAAGATATATTGATAAAAGGTTTGTTGAAGCAATTTAAAATATGGCAAATGTCGGACTGTATATTCCTTTTGTTTTTGAGTGGGAAGGCAAAATATCGAACAACAAAAACGATAAAGGCGGACTTACTAACATGGGTGTTACGTGGGGTACATTTCAAACACTTGCTAAATCGGTGTTAGGAATTGAACCGACAAAAGAAAACTTTTTAAAACTAACAAAACCACAGGTTGAAAAGATTATTAAATGGTACTGGAATCAGGTAAAAGGAGATTATATAAAAGACCAGAGAGTTGCAAATGTTGTTACGGATTGGTATTGGGGAAGCGGTAAAGAAGCGATGAAATGGACAAACGGAGTAATGAAAAAATATTTTAATGAGCCGATGCCGAAAAATGCAAGTGTTTTAAGCATGGACACAATTAATAAAATGAATAAAGTAAATCAGGATAAGCTCTATAATTCATTAACAGCCGAAAGAAAAATATTTATTGACGGATTAGTAAAAAAGGATAAAACACAGCAGGGTTTTTATGCAGGCTGGATTAACAGATTAAACGATATGTGGGAACACAATAAACAATTTATAAAAGAAAGTTCGGGAGTTGTAGGTTTATTAGCACTTGCAGCAGGATTAATATTATTGACAAGAAAAGCAAATTAGAATGTATATAGTTTGGATTTTAGACCAGTTACGGAAATTAAAAACACAGGTGTCGAATGTGTTTATTCAGATTAATAATTTAGTCGGAATAAAACCATTGATATTTAAAGGGTGTATTTTTATTAATACTGATTTTCCAACGCTTTTAGATGTTCAGAACGGCTGGACTTATGAAATTAAAGCAAATGTTATAGACAACAATTCTGCAAAAACAAATACAGGAAAAAGTTTTTTAAAGAATGATGAAATAGCTTGGGACGGTACAACGTGGGTAACACTCGGAGCAGACCCGAAAGAAATAATCAGTGTAAGCAATGAAACAGAATTTTTACAGGCGGTTGATTATTTAAACACCAATGATGGTGGAATAATTGAATTAATAAATTCTTTCAGCTTCGGGCAGGCAATTATTGATTATCAGCAATTACATAGCGGAATTGATTTAAGCAAAGTAATTATTAAAAGCAGTCCGACAAAAATACAATCATTAAATTTTAATGGTATTGTATTAAAAGTTAAAGGCAGAGAATTAAGAATTGATGACACATCGCTGAATGGAACTCTCACAAATGTTTTTCAGAATACACAAACATTAATAGAAGTAGCCGAACATTTATCAAGAATTGAATTTAATAATGTCGGATTTAACGGCTGTATCGGTCAGAATTCAGATGTAACCCCTGTAATGAAAATTAATCATAATGATTCCACAGCTTATGGCACGGAAATTCTGTTTTCAGATTGTAGCATTTATACGATTGGTTGTTCATCAAACGAGCATGATAGTTTTTCAATACAAAACCTCTGTCCGCAAATGTATTCTTTGATTGTTAAAGTTATCGGGCAGTCAAAAACAAGATTAAATCACAGAGTATCTTATAAAGTTTATGGAAATAAAGTGCAGCAGGTTGGACAATATGAGGAAACACGCAGGTTATTTGTTACTGACACTTCCGCTGATTTAATACAGGTAGAAAATTCGGAATTACAACTTTTATATTCCCCTATAATACTTACAAATTTCCATGAAAGCATGGTAAGAAATAAAATTGAAAATCTTGAATATTATCCTGACGGAAGTGTGAAAATAAAAAAAGAAATAATTGCTCCGGGAAAATATTTTGAATCGAGATTTGAATACACAGACGGATTAGTAAGTATGATTGAGGAAAAAGATGATATTTCAGGGGACTGGAAAAGAACAGTTTTTAACTGGAGTGATAATCCACCCGACACGCAAATAATCATAACAGAATGGACAATTAATTAAAAAAATAATTATGAAAATAACATTGCCAAATAACACAGAAGACAGCCCTTCTGTGTGGGACACAGAAAAAGAATTTGAACAGCAACCACTGAAACCTCGATTATGGGTAAGAGAAGTAATAAGTAGCAGTTTGCACCCTGTTATCTGCAATACCGAAGGGGCATGCAACAGACCTGTTTTAAGAACTTTTGAAGACAGCGGGTTAAGAATAGTTATAGAAACACTTTACAAGTATCCCGACACACACCCTGCATCGTTTGACATAAGCAAAGAAACAATAAAAGTGGAGGAAATATAATATGGCAAAGTGGCAAATAAATCCCGATATAAATTTTTATGAACTTCGTTATTTTTCGCCGGTCGGAAACGATATAACCGGAGACGGAAGCAAAACAAACCCTTACCGCACAATTAACAAAGCTGTAACTGAATTAAACAATTACACAGGTTCAAAAAGACGAGCTGCAGTTGGTTGTGAACAGAAAATTACAAATCAGACAATTTCTGTTGTCAGGAATGGTTCGTTGCCTATTGACTTTATCGGAGAAGGCAAACTTATATTTGACGGAAGTCAGACAAACTACATTCAGTCAAATGTTGCAGGAGACGGATTTTACAATATCAATGTTGTAAATTATGAAAATAAATATCTTATATCTATATACAATTATTCAGGAGTAACTAATGTAATTGATAAATGCTTTTTTGAAAGCGGAATGTACGGGAGCTGGTATGGCGGAAATGCACAATGGGCAGGATGCCATGTAACAATATCAAACAGCGTAATAAAGAATTTCAGCTTTGATTGCAGTTTCAGACAGGGTGGAATAATATGCTATAACAGTTATTTCTTTAATACAACTCTTTCCTACAATTATTACACAATAGCAGCATACAATAATATCATTGAAAGCTCTGTAAATTTCAGATTAACATCGGGAAATTTACAGGGAACACTTGACTTTAACAATATCATCGGAAGTATAACATGGGAAGGAACACAGAGAGATTTAACTTGGTTACAGGCGAATACCCCATATAATCAACATTCAATTTCAGCAAATGCGAAATTTAATAAAAGTGCTGTAAATGATTATACCTTAAAAAGTGATTCTCCGTGCTTATTTGCAGGGAAAAACGCCTCTCATATCGGTCCTTTCGGAATAGGGTATTATGACAGTCCTGTTGATTTGTGGAATAACAGGGATTTATCCGAAACCTTCAATTTAAGTATGATTAATAACAAGGTTATTTTAACAAATTCAGGCGAGAAAGAAGGTCGTTATGTTGAAACCATAAAAGATTTTGGCAGAGTAATCAAAATGAAAGCCGCTCATCTTGCTGCTGAATTTGAGTATGACAGCAATGGCGAACCTGTTAAATTAATTACAAGTGAGTTGCAGAATTATCCTGCTTATAATCCCGACAACACATATTACGATGGCGATACCTGCATAAAAGACGGCAACAAAAAAAGATGTACAAAAACAGGTACAATAGGAACTCCTGTAACTATTAACCCAACTCCGACATTAACAAGCATCGGAACAAATATAACTCTGTCATCAGCATATTCAATGTCTGCGGGGGACAGAATCACATGCAGCAATCAGACAAAAACTATTGTAAGCGGTAGCGGGACTGCTTATGTAATAAATGAAACTTTCAGTCCGGATATTTCAATAGCAACAAATTTCACACACAGAAATTATATTCAGAACGACTGGGAAGATGCTGCAACACCTGAAAATCCTATACAAACATGCTTTTATCTGAAATTCAGCAAGACAATTTCGGATCTGTCAAATGAGCCATGGAGGAAAATTTTATTTAATGAAGATATGAAAGTTGATATAAACGGACGAGGTAATGCTGACGATAGTTTTGATTTATCAGCTAACTCATACATAAGAGCAAGATATATAAAAAGAAGATTTGATTTTAAAGATACAACAACTGAATAATTAATATGGCACTTCAATTAAAAGGATTTTCGACAGAGGAAGCTGGAAATGCTTTATTAAAAGGCATTACGACAGAAGAAACAGCAGACGCATTGCTTCGTGGTTTTGCATTTGAAGAAAAGAATAATGCTTTGCTTCTTGGCTGTACAGTTGAGGAAGTATTAGTGAAACCAGTATTAATGGGATTTATTTTTACAGAGAGTGATTTTAACTTTAATTGTGTTGTAACTGACAGAAAAGGCGAACCGATTGAAAATGCAGTTGTAAGTATTTCAGATGAAATGGGAACGAATGAATATACAACAAATGCAGACGGTTCTGTGGAAGGCAGAATAAGAAGAAATACAGAAACAATAATTGCAATTACAAAAAAAGGATATAAAAATTATTTACACAAATTCACATTAACCGACAATGATAATATTGACTGGCGGATAACATTGTTTAAGGCATTTCCGCTAGTTATAACAGAAAAAGGATATGCAGTGAATTTAGAACCTTACGAACCGGAAAACATTGTATTTAATTAAAAATTAAAACATGAAAATAACATTGCCAAATAATACAGATGATAACCCTTCTTTGTGGGACACAGAAAAAAAGTATGCTGAACAAAGCGAAGCAGCTAAAATATATATTATGGAAACTATAAGTAAAAGCCCGAAAAATATGCAGTTTGACGAAGATGGAATAAGAGCAAAACAATGGAAATATGAAGATAAAAATATTGAAATAACAAAAGAAGAAAATTATAAAGCAGCATATCCCTCTTATGAACTTGACGAAATTGAACCATTCGGGATAACTGTAAATCAGATACAGGAGGTATAACAATGGCAAAGTGGCAGATAATACGACAAGCAAACAAGCAGTATATCTATGTTTCCAAAGACGGAAATAATACTGATGCAGATAATTATTTCTTAAACAATCCCGGTCAGACAAACAATGAAACAGTTCCTTATGCTACGATAAACGCAGCAATTAACCGCATGAATACTGACAGCAGGTTTACTTCAAACAGCGTTAATATAATCTGGGGCAGCGGTAAGTGGAATGAAATATTAACAGGTACAAGAAACAAAGGACTGGTATATTTTATTTTTGATGGAAAAGTAATTATTGACGGAACGCAAAATGCTTATTGCACATTCACGCAATCTGATATTCTTATAAGCAATTCTTTCAGGGCAAATTTTATTTATGATATAGATAAATATATAGGAAATGTCGGAACATCTTTTAAAATGATAAACATTGAAGTTGAAGGCGGAATACTGATAACAGGACAAAATCAGTATCTCAATTTTGAAAGATGCGTATTTAAGAATTGCTATTTTAACAGCCCATACTACTGGAATGATATAAACATAAATGCCAACAAATGTATATTTTTTACCAGCAGAAGCGGAAGCGGTGGCTATGCCATGAACTTCAAAAATAATATAGTTAAGGATTCAGTAATGAAAATTACCGGCTTTTCTTATCAGTCGGACTACAATGATTTTGTGGGAACAATAAACTATCAGGGAAATCAGAGAAATTTACTATGGGTACAGCAAAACACAAATACAAATTTTAATTCAAAAAATATTGACCCCGGATTTCTTGATGAAGCGAAAGGTTGTTATTATCTCCGGGCAGACAGCCCATTGCTTAATGCAGGCAAAGATTGTGATGACATTGGTCCTTACAATAAGGGATTTCTTTATAATGCGTGGGATTTATGGAATAACAGAAATGTTGCAGGATGCTTTAATGTTGATTACATAAACAATATTGTCATGCAAAACACAGGAGTTAAAAGAGCGAGATTTTGGAGCGGAGTAATTGATTTTGGAAGTCAGGTAAAACTTGACATAATGCAGATGATAGCAGCAATAAATTATAATGATAATGGTAAAGCAGATAAATTCATTGATTCGGAATGTAAAAACTTTCCATTATATAACCCTAATGAAACCTGGTATATTGGTGATACCTGCACGTATGAAAATACAAAATATCGTTGCAGGGTTGATGAGACAACAGGTGTATTTAATCCTGCGAACTGGGATATAGTAACAGCAAATGAATACAACTGGTATGCTGATTTCAGGTTCAGGTGCAGTAAAATATCAGCTTCGGATTGTCTTGCACAGCAACATCAATCTTTCATAGTAAACGCTCAGATGAAAACCGATAATTCAGGCAGAGGAACTGCTGATGACAATTATGTTTTATCAGAAGGCAGATATGTAGTAACAAGATTTTTGGAATTTATTATTGACTTTCACGATTTAACAATATAAGCATGGCATTACCGGAACTATCAGATATTGCATTTTCAGAACAGCGAAACCTTCCTGTTGTGCAGGGTATTTGTTTCGGTGAAAATTATTCGCTTCCTGTTCTGCGAAGTATTTGTTTTGGCGAACCTCATGTTCTTCCCATATTGCAGGGTGTTTGCTTTGGTACATGCAGATTTAATTTTAACCTTATTCTGAAAGAAGCAGGAACAGGCAATTTAATAGACGGAGCGACAATTGAAATAATGCCTTCAAATCCTGATAGTAACGGAATGACCGACAACAACGGCTTTGTAGAGCTTGTTATTTTAAAAAATACAAACCTTACAATCACAATAAAAAAAGCAGGATATCAAACTATAACACATAAATTTTCAACAGATGTAAATAATATTTACTGGGAATTTTATATGAACAGGATTATTCCTTTGTGCATAACCCGAAAGGGATATGCAGTAAACCTAAATCCCAGCGAACCGAAAAATATTGTATTTAATTAAAAACAAAAAAAATGAAAGAAAATATTTTATCAATTCTTATCGGAGCTTTAATATCATTCTTTATGTCATTTACAGGCGGGGAAATTATTAGAGTTTTAATTTTTTCATTCTTAGGCGGAGTGATGGGCTTTATGGGAAACAGAGCAAGTAAATATTTAATAGATAAAATATGGGTATTTGTAAAAAAACTTTTTTCTAAAATAAAAGCATTGAAAAAATGAAACTTCTCGAAACAATTTACCAAAGCTTGCAACCAAAAACATCTGTATCAAACATGAGGTTAAACTCAACATTGATAATAGTTACAGGTTGTCTGTCAATTATTGTTACGACAATACTTTTTGCAGTAGCAGTATATAAAGGCAAAGCCGGTGTATCTGAAATTATTGCTTACGGAACTGTTATAACATCATTTACAGGCATTGGTATTTGGGGCAAAGCAGCACAAAAGAAAACTGAAATTCAACAATTAAACTCTCAAACAAATGGCTGAACTTGACTTAAACAAAATAGTGCATATTGATTTTCCCGAAAATCAGTATTTCAATGAATCGGTTGAAAAGAAACAGATATACTTACATCATACTGTTTCCAATGATAATGTAAATTCAGTTGTCAACTGGTGGAAGTCAAACACCGAAAGAGTTGCAGTCGCAGTCATTATCGGAAAAGACGGAACAATTTATCAGCTATATGGCAGTGATAAATGGGCATATCACTTGGGATTACAAATACAGACATTCCAGGAAAACAATATTCCTTTTCAGTGGCTTGATAAAATTTCAATCGGAATAGAAATACTGAATTGGGGCGGACTTGTTAAACATTCTGATAATAATTGGTATCCTGCTTTATGGAATGGAAGAGCAAATGTGCCGAATTTAAAATGTGGCAAAATTGATGAAGTACAAGAATACCCCAATGGATTCAGGGGCTATTACGGATTTGAAAAATATACTTCAGCTCAACTTGAATCCGTGAGACAATTACTTCGCTTTTGGAATAAAAAATATAACATTCCTCTTGATTATAACAGCGATATGTGGGCTATAAGCAAAAAGGCACTATCAGGCAAAAGCGGAATATTCACTCATGTTTCGGTACGCAAAGACAAAAGCGACTGCCATCCGCAAATAGAATTAATTGAACTTTTAAAAACTTTAAAATAAATTATTATGAAATATAAATTACTTACAGTATTTATTGCATTGCTATTCATAAGTACAATTGCAATCTTGGGCTTATTGAAACTTTATAATTCTGAAAAAGCAGAACGCAAAAGATTTTCAGACAACTATACTGCTATACTAACCGATAAAGCAAAACAGCAGGAATTAACTTTTAAGGAATTAAAAACACTTTATCCGAAATATGACAGCATTGCAAAAGAATTAAGCATTAAAACAAAAAACATAACAAATATTATTGAAACACGCTATCGTTTCAGAGATACCATAATAACAAAAAATATTCTGAAAAAAGATAGTATTTCAGAAAAGCGTTATTTTTCGGTAAATGCAAAGTGTTACAGTATTTCAGGATATGTAAATAGAGATACTATTGCAGTATCTAAAAAAGAACTGAACGACAATCTTATTACATTTCTGTACAAAGATTGGCAACACAGATATTTCTTCAATCTGTTCAGAACAAAACCATTTTACACAGCAAAAACTTATAGCGAATGTATGCACGATACTGTAAGCATTTCAAAAAATATAAAAATAATCAAACATTGAAAAATTAAAAGATTATTATGAAAAAGGTTGTTGTTATAGGAGTTTCATTATTATTTCTTTGGGAATTACTCAAAAACAATGACAATGTAAATTCCGAAACAAAGAAAAACAGAAAAATTATTTTCTTTAAAAATGACGAATTAGAGGGACTTGGCGCAATAACAAAAAACGGCTCATCAATAATTATTCCTGCGGTAAAAGATTCATTCTACAAAACAAATGATTTACCTGTACTGAAAACAACACTCTCAAAAATAAGCAACAATTATTATAAAGAATTAACCCAAACAGAAAAGCTGACAAATGTACCGGCACCGCTCATATTATCATATCTGTTTGCAGAAAGTGCAGGAAAGAAAGATACAATCAGCAAATCGGGTGCAGTCGGTTTAATGCAGTTGAAACCAACAGCAGCAGCAAGTATCATATATCTTGAAAATAAAAAGAAAAGATTATCAGAACAGGAAAAAGCAATAATAGTAAAGCATATCGGACAAGACAGATTTAATAAAATTATACGAATGAAAAATATGTCTGAAATAACTCCCGATATGATTACAAAAAATGATTTGTTCATACCCGAATTAAATATTTTAATCGGAGCAATTTACTTGGGTTTGCTGATTGATGAACACACAGAGAATAATAAAATACGACTTGACAAAGTAACAATGAGATATAACAGGGGGTATTTTTTTAAGCCCAAAGGAATAAACGAAATAGAAACATTAATTCAAGCAAAGAAATTAAGTCCTGAAACTTACGCATACATACTGAAAATAACAGGAAAGAACGGGCTTTTGGAAATGCAGCAAGCATGAATTAATTTGAAAATGTGTCAATTTGAAAATGATAAAAAAATAAAAAGTGAGTGAATATAAACATAACGAAAAAGAATTATCTTTTGTTGATTATATTGAGCAGGATATTTTCAATCGGGTAAAGCACAATAAGAAATCCGTTGAGAAACTCGCTTTAAAATTCGGTATTGCAAATAAAAATCTTACTAAGGAACTCACAGAACTTGCCATTGTCCGCATTGCACGAAGTATTGCACAAAATAAAGAATTAACATCAAAGGAAAAATATTTTCAGATAGTTGATTTATATAATAATCAGGTTAATCTTTCACACCGCACAAGCGAAAGCATTTTATTACAGCAATACAGCACACCTGCACCAATCGGATATTTAGCGGGATTGTATGTTTTGGGTTCGGAAGGATTAAGCGGACACGGATATAAAATGTTCAGAAAAGCTGCAATGAGTGATGCTGAATTTAAAAGAAAGTGGGGAGTAAAACCGGGCAAAACATACCATCCACAAAAACAACAGGATTATTCTGCAAATAAACAATACTTTGAACCGAGTGCAGGAAACGGATTGCTAACGATTGTTTTTGAACCGCAGGATGTTGTTGTGAACGAACTTGACGACATAAGAAACGCAAACCTGCAAACACAGGGTTTTGCTGAAGTTCACAGATTTGATGCAACAAAAAATATTGCAATAGAAAAGAATTTTTACAGAATATTTGACGGAATAATAACAAACCCGCCTTTCGGTTCACTTGACAAAGAAGTGATATTCGGAGAAAAAACTGACAGATTTCCAATCAAAACACTTGACCATGTTATGTGTCTTCGTGCATTGGATTGTATGAACGAAAGAGGCAGGGCAGCAATGATTATCGGAGGTCATACAAAGTGGGACGAGTTGGGAAGAATACAGGCAGGGAAAAACAGGATTTTCTTTAATTATTTATACAGATATTATTATGTTGATGATGTTATAAATATTGACGGACACAGATTATACAGCCGTCAGGGAACTGCTTTTGATGTCCGGCTTATACTTATAAACGGCAGAAAATACCTTTCAGAAGGAGTTGCACCACTAAAACAATCACATGACACAACTGTTTATTCTTTTGAGGAACTTTGGGAAAGAGTGATGCTGTCAATGCCAAAGAATGAAAGCAATCAGGAAATAAAAGAAAGATTATATAAAAAAATGGATTTGATGTTAAACCTGAAATTACAAAAAGCAAGATTAGATTTATTAAGCATGGGTAATGTTTTGGGAGAAATAAAGGACTGGAAAGGCGATGCAAACAGCGTTTTTAAAACATTGGCAGCGAGCAATCATTCAAAAGGGAAAAGGGAAAAGCATGATTTTTACGCAACCGAACCAAAGGCAGCCGAATTACTCCTGAAACTCGAAAAATTCTCAACAGATATATGGGAATGTGCCTGTGGCGAGGGACATTTAAGCAAGGTTTTTGAGAAAGCAGGATATAAAGTAAAAAGCACTGACTTAGTTGAAAGGGGTTTTGGTAAAGGCGGAGTAAATTTTTTATCAGAAAATATTAAAGAATGGAACGGAGATATTATAACAAACCCACCTTATAAGTATGCAACAGAATTTATAGAAAAAGCATTGCAGATTATACCCGAAAATAAAAAAGTTGCAATGTTTTTAAAACTATTGTTTTTAGAGGGCAAAGAGAGAAAAGAATTTTTTAAAAAATATCCACCAAAAACAATTTATGTTTCATCATCAAGATTACTGTGTTCAAAAAATGCTGCATTTAAAGAAGAAAGAGACATCAGAGTTGTGGCTTATGGCTGGTTTGTTTGGGAAAAAGGATATAAAGGAACAACAACAATAAAATGGTTTAACTGATATAAAATAAAATTTAAAATGAATATAGAAGAAAAAATACAACAAATCGTTGATAATTTCAAAGACATACACAAATACATAACATTTGAAAAAGGCACAGGTTCGATATATTATGATATTCTGTCTGAATTATCTGAAAAAGAATTTAAAGAATTACAGAAAGCAGCATTAAAAGAAAATATTGTGATAATCCACGATAAAAAACAGAAGCAATTCCGAGTTACAAATAATAATTTGGGTTACATAATAAACAGCAACAGGATTCAAAGAATGATTGACGAAGAACTATCGGGTCCGTATTATCCCGGTTCGGAAGCATGTCAGATACTTGATACCATTGTTCCTGACAGCATGGATTACGAAACACATATTGCAGTCAGAAAAATTAAACATATCGTTGGCGGTTCGTTATATGAATATGTAAAAAAGAAATTAAATTATAATGACTTTGAACTTTGTAAATCCCTTTCAGCCGAACAGATAGATGCAGTCGCACTTGCAATTTATAATATTGAATTTAAAAAACAGGGAATGATTATAGGCGACCAGACAGGAATAGGCAAAGGCAGAGTTGCAGCAGCAATGATACGATACGGAAGATTACAGGGACATCAGCCAATTTTTATAAGTGAAAAGCCAAACCTGTTTTCAGATATTTACCGTGATTTATCAGCAATAGGAAGTGCTGAATTAGTGCCTTTTATCGTAAATGCCAAAGACAACAAAACCGATGTAAAAGATGAAAACGGAAATGTTGTTTATCAGTCGTTGCCACCGGCAGAACAAATGACAATTTTACAAAACAAAAAAGTACCTGGCAACTACGATTATATTCTCGGAACATACTCTCAATTCAACTCTTTGGAAAGAAACGTAAAGCCCGATTTTTTACTTGAAGTTTCGCAGGGAAATATTCTTATTATGGACGAAGCCCACAATGCAAGTGGAGCAAGTAACACAGGCGAGTTTCTGCAACAGGTTATTTCAGGAACAAAAGGAGTTGTATTTCTTTCAGCCACGTTTGCCAAACGTCCCGACAATATGCCGATTTATGCAATGAAAACAGCAATGGCGGATTGTAATATGACAAAAGAAGACCTTGTCGAAGCAATTAAAAACGGAGGAGTTGCATTACAGGAAGTCCTGTCTGCACAGCTTGTTTCAGAGGGTCAAATGATAAGACGTGAAAGAAGTTTTGACGGAGTTGAAGTAAACTATATTACTCTCGATGACAAAGAACAGGAGCATAAAGCAATTTCGGATAACATAACCGAAATACTACGTGATATAATTGAATTTCAGGAAAACGGAATTACTCCGGTTGTTGATGAACTCGATAAAATTGCAGCAGCCGAAGGTAAGGAAATGGAAGTCAGAAAAGGCACAAACAAGGCAGGAGTTGATAATACGCCATATTTCTCAAAAGTATTCAATGTAATAAATCAGATGCTTTTTTCAGTTAAAGCCGAATCAGTTGCAGATAGAGCAATTCAAAGATTACATGAAGGGAAAAAGCCGGTTATAGCATTTTCAAGCACAATGGGTGCATTTCTTGAAACAATGGAAAACGAAAGCGGAATGCCACTTTCTAATGGTGATGTTATAAATGCGGATTTTAAAACAGTTCTCACTCGTGGATTAGACAGCGTAATGAAATATACCGAAAAAGACATTAACGGAAATCCTGTTTATAAAAAATTTGAAATATCACAATTAAGCAAAGAAGCACAGCAAGAGTATTACCGCATTATCGAAAAAATAAATAATGTCAGCACCGGAATTACAATAAGTCCTATTGATATAATAATTCAGAAAATTCAGGATGCAGGATTTATGGTAGCAGAAGTAACAGGCAGAAAATTAGAAGTGCAATTTAAAAGCCATAAAGAAAAAGGATTGAATGATGTTATAACTGACAGAGTTTATAAAACAGGCGATGTTTATTATGAAAACGGATTATTAGACGGCTCTAAAAGAAAAATAACAATTATCGGTGATGCTGATTCTGATTATATACGTGCTTTCAGCGAAACAGAAAAAACAGAATTAAGAATTGACAGAGAACAACTAAATGAATTTTATATAAGGCATTCCGAAAAATCAGTCGAACCAATCAGCATAAACGAAGAAAAAGGAATTGAAATACTAACCCATGATAAAATAAATAGTTCTACAATGGGTGTTGTTCTTGCCCGAAAACGATTAAATACTACTGACGCTTTCAGGCAATTCAACAACAATGAAATTGACTGTTTATTAATAAATCAGAGCGGTTCAACGGGAGTGTCTGCTCATGCTATAATAACCGACAGAGTACCTGCAAGTGAAGTAAAGCAAAGAGTAATGCTCATTCTGCAAGCTGAATTAAATATCAATACCGAAGTTCAGAAACGAGGCAGAATAAACCGCACAGGACAAATTTATAAACCGATTTACGATTATGTTTGTTCTGCAATTCCCGCAGAAAAGCGACTGATGATGATGTTACAGAAAAAACTGAAATCACTTGATGCAAACACAACATCAAATCAGAAACAATCAAGTAAACTTTTACAGACAGATGATTTTCTGAATAAATACGGAGATAAAATCGTAACCGAATATTTATTTGAGAATAAAGAACTCAATATTAAAATAGGCGACCCGTTGGACTTTGAAGGAGATAACAAAGACGGCAGGACAATTCCCGAAGATGCAGCACACAAAGTTTCGGGGCGTGTTGCTGTATTATCAACAAATGAACAGGCGGAATTTTACAAAGAAATTTTAGACCGCTATAACGATTATGTGGAATACCTCAAACAAGTTGATGAGTATGACCTTGAAGTTGAAATTTTAAATCTCGATGCTGAAACAATCGAAGAAAATACAGTAATTTCAGGCAAAGGCGGTGGCAGTTCATTCGGTAACGACAGCATGCTCGAAAAATGCGAAGTAAATATTTTAAAGAAGCCATTTACAAAAACAGAACTTGAAAACATTATTCGTGAGAGTTTGCAGGGAAAACAGGCAAGTGAAATACAAAAAGAGAGCAGAGAAAAACTGAAAATATTTACGGAAAATAAAATTAACGAAGAAGTTGAAGATGCAAACAAGCATTATGACGAATTAATTTCTAAAATCACGGAAGAAAAAGGATATAAGAAAATTCCACCGGAAGACAGCAGCAGGCGAAATCAATATGTTAAGGACAGAGAGAACGAACTAAACACTGCAAGAACATCAAAAATCGTAGAAATAAAAAAAGAACTGACAAACAAGTTTGAATATATTGACGGAATGTTTGAGTTTTTTTATGTTGGCAGGTGTGTGGATTTTCCGAAAGACAGGTTTGATGAAGGAACGGTAAAAGTTCCGGCAGTATTTTTAGGATTTATCATTGATGACAAAAGAAGCAATCCGTTTGCTCCGAGTGCAATCAAAGCGAGGTTCGCAATTTCCGATAGTCAGAAATATGTTGCTCTTGCATTATCCGGTGAGCAGGGAAATAAAGTGCAGGCAGTAATCGGAGCGAGTTATTCAATTTATGATGAAGACAAATATATTAAGGAATGGGAAACACTAATAAAAAGCAGTAGCAAAAGCAGGGGTTACAGATATATTCTGACTGGAAATTTATTACAGGCAGCGAGTAAATACAAAGGCAAACTTATAAGTTATACGACAAAAGACGGAAGTACGCAGAAAGGAATATTAATGCCTGAAAACTGGAACGCAGAGCAATCGAAAAACGGACCGCAGTTTGTTTATGTGCCAATTATCAAAGCTCTGAAATACATTAAATCACTTACAGAAGGCAAATCAGTTGTAACACCGAATAACGCAATAATTTCACGCACATATTCCGGGTATCGTTTTTCTGTTCCGAAATCAAAAGTTTATAAACCAATTTATGAAGATAAGGATATAAGGGATTTGCTTGAAAACAAAAGGGACGGCTTTGAAATGATTAGCGGTAATATGGTCGGCAAACTTGAAGTGAAAGGAATTGAAAAACTTGTAAAAATACTTCAGGACAAATATAATTTTTCATTAAGCATAAGTCAGAGTTTATTTGAAACCCTTGTCGAATCAGAAGAAATTGAGAAAGAAACAAAAAGTAAAAAAGATAATCTTACTGAAATTGCAGAAAAAGATTTGCAGAAAGACAAAGAAGTATTTGAAAAAAGGATTGGGCAAAAAGCAATACCGCAGGAAACACAGCAAAGCAGCACAAAGGCAAATGCTTTAAAACTTAAATTGAAGTTACAAAAAATAAAACTTGAACTTTTAGAAATTTGAAAATTTGAAAAAATTCGTAGCTCTTGGCTCGTAGCTCATAGCTAAAAATTATGGAATTAAATAAACTACATACTATTGATGCTTTAAAAGGTTTGCAGAAACTTCCTGACAGCTTTGTGGATTGTATTGTAACAAGTCCGCCATACTGGGCTTTGCGTGATTATGATGTAAAAGGACAAATAGGAATGGAAAAAACACCGCAGGAATATGTGGGAAAACTTTTAGACATTTTTATTGAGGCAAAAAGAGTGTTGAAAAAAGACGGAACGCTTTGGGTAAACATTGGCGACACTTATGGGGGCAGTTATTGTGGTTGGGGAAATAAAAATCTTCCACACAAATATCAGACCGCAACAATAAAACCACTTGCAGCAAAAATTTATCCTAAAAGTTTACTCGGTATTCCTTTCATGTTTGCAACCGGAATGATTAAAAATGGTTGGTTGCTGCGGAATACAATAATATGGCAAAAACCTAATGCAATGCCCGAAAGTGCAAAAGACAGATTTACCAATGACTTTGAGTATTTATTCTTTTTTGTAAAATCAAAGGAATATTATTTTAACCAAATGCTTGAGCCACTAAAAAGCTCTACAATCGAAAGAACGAGATACGGCAATAATTCAGTTAAAAATAAAACATCACTTTACAAAGGTTTTAACAATGATAATTTCAGTAAATACAGCGAAAAAATACAAAGCGGAAAAATCAAAGGTCGCAATATGCGGACTGTTTGGGAAATAAATACAAAATCATTTCACGATATTCATTTTGCGGTATTTCCTGAAAAACTTGTCGAAATACCTGTAAAGACAGGTTGCAGACAAAACGGAATTGTTCTTGACCCGTTCATCGGTTCAGGTACTACGGCACTTGTTGCGAAAAATCTCAAACGAAAATATATCGGTTTTGACTTAAACCCCGAATATATAAAACTTGCCACAAAGCGAATAGCAAGCGAAGCAACATCATTAAACGGAATACCTGATTTTCAAATGAAATTAATAAACATAAAAAATAAATTAAAAAAGTTTAAAGTATGATAAAATATAAAACACAACCCGAAATTGTTATTGCAGGTTTTAATGACGGAATACAGGTTCCCGAAATAAAAGTAAGATTTAACAAAGGCAAAAAAATATTTGCAAGTGTTAAAAGCAGCAAAGATGTTTATGATTTTCTTTTAAAGCTTTATGGCAGAGATATTGAAACGCAAGAAAAATGTGTTATACTGTATTTAAAAAAAACAAATGATATAATCGGTTATTACAAACATTCTGTCGGTGGAGTTGATGCGACTATTATGGACATAAAGCTGATAGTTTCGACTGCAATTAAAGCTCTTGCATCGTCAATAATAATTTCACACAATCACCCATCGGGTAACACAAAACCAAGCGAACCCGACAAAGCCACTACAAACAGAATAATCGTTTCTGCAAAAGATAATAATATTCAGGTTCTCGACCATATTATTGTTACAAAAAACAACGGATATTTCAGCTTTGCTGATGAGGGTGTTTTATACGGATTAAATGAATCTAAAAAAACTACGACTATGAAAATCACTAAAGACAATTATTTTGAAATAATCAGCAAATATGATATTTCAGAGTTACCAAAAGCATTACAGGAAACTCACGAACTTTTCAAAGAAGCTACCGGCAATGGAAATGACTTTGCAATGTATGATGAACTCGATAACGAAAGTAAAGAGGTGTTTGAACTTTATTTTGAAAAACTTTCTCAGTGGTTTGAAAAAAACGGTAAAAAAGAAACACAAAAAAATCTTGAGCCGATAAAGAAAGGAAAACACATAACCATTCTCCCTGCAATATTTTCTATTAATGATTATGTTTTATTTACAAATGAAAAGCAAAAGGGAAAATATATTGTAGATGTAACCTTTTCGAGATATTTCGGGCAAAAAGGAAAAATCATTGAGGTTATTCCGAAAGAATTTAAAAGCAGAAAGTTTCCGGGTGATCCAACTGAAACAAAACGATATTCTGTTTATAAAATTGAATTGAAAGACGGAATTATTGTAAATAATGTTGGCGACCATGTTCTTGTAGAAACAACTCCTTTTGAACAAAAGGAAGAAGAAAAAAAAGAAGTTAAAAGTGAAAAAGAAAAAAAACTTACTTTATCAGATATTCCTTCAATAGTAAAAACTTTCATGCCTGAAATGCAGCAAAAAGCTATTGTCGGAAGTGAAGAGCATTGGGAAGTTATAAAACGACTGAAAGATATTATTGAAAAAATGCCTGTTACTTATGAAACTGAAAATATAAAAAATCCTGATAAAATTGCGTATTTGCATTATTTCTATGGCGATTCAGATTGGTATATTATTGAAAAAGATGTTGAGAAAGAACAATTACAGGCATTCGGATATGTCATATTGAACGGCGACACACAAAATGCCGAATTCGGATATATAAGCATTGAAGAACTAAAATCAATTAACAAAATAGAACTTGATTTTTATTTCTCTCCCAAAACAATGAGAGAAATATTTAAGAAAAAAAATATTGCTCAAGATTTTGATGACGACAGAAATGATGAACACGAAGCAATAAAGCATGATTTCGATAATTTTGAAAAGAGAATAGATGTCATTAGTGTACCATAAAAATTAAATTTCGTTCTTTGAAATTATTGATAGATAAGGTTTGTAATAAATTTTGGTAACGTGACGATTTCAATTTACCTC